>NZ_JAEILC010000037.1:160438-177421 GCF_016307435.1 Pseudomonas sp. S4_EA_1b
CGAGCCGCCCACAAGGAAGGCCCCATGTTCGACCACCACGCCACACTCAAAAAACATTTCAGTGCCCTGCGCACCACCGCCGACTTCTTCTCCCTGCGCTACGTACGCGAGTCCGGCCAATACCTGTCGGTGCGCAAGAATGTCGCCGAACCGCCGCACCTGAACCATGACGAGGGCGTCATGCTCACCGTGCGTCTCAACGGTGTGGAGGCTTACGCCGCGACCCACGATATTTCCCTGGCCGGCCTGCAAGCCGCCCTCGAACGCGCCGAACAGCAGGCGCTGCGGATCAAGCCCCATGCGTTGCTCGACCTGCGCGATCAGCAGGTGTCCAGCGACGTGGCCGACTACCTGTCGCCCGAACTCAACCAGCCCTTTCCTGCCTTGAGCGACTGCTATCAATTGCTGGGCGACGAGTCTGCCGCCGTGCCGAAAGACGAGCGCCTGGTCAGCTGGGACGTCAGCCTTGGCCTGACCCAGGTCGAGCAAATCTACCTCAACAGCGCCGGCGCCGAGTTGCGTCAGGCCCAACGTTTTGTGTTCCCCGGCGTGAGTGTCACCGCCTACGACAGCACCGACAGCCAGACCCGCACCCTGGGCGGTACCAACTTCGGCCAGCAAGGTGGCTATGACGTGATCCGCCGCTTCGGCCTGGTAGGCGCCGCACCACGGGTGGCCGACGAAGCCCTGCAACTGTTGCTGGCGCCCAACACGCCCCAGGGTCCGCGCGACCTGCTGCTGATGCCCGACCAGATGATCCTGCAGATCCACGAATCCATCGGCCATCCGCTGGAGCTGGACCGCATCCTCGGCGATGAACGCAATTACGCCGGCACCAGTTTCGTCAAGGCCAGCGACTTCGGCCACCTGCAATACGGCTCCCGCCTGCTCAACGTAACGTTCGACCCGAACATCCCCGAACAGCTCGCCAGCTACAGCCATGACGACGATGGCAGCGCCGCCAGCAAGCAGTTCCTGATCCGCGAAGGCTTGCTGCTCAAGCCGTTGGGCGGTGCGTTGTCGCAATTTCGCGCCGGCATGGACGGTGTGGCCAACAGCCGGGCCAGCAGTTGGAACCGCCCGCCGATCGACCGCATGGCCAACCTGAATATCGAGGCCGGCGACCAGAGCCTGGCGCAAATGATCGGCGGTATCGAAAGCGGCATCCTGATGTCGACCAACCGCTCGTGGTCTATTGATGACGCGCGCAACAAGTTCCAGTTCGGCTGCGAATGGGGCCAGTTGATCGAAAACGGCGAACTCAAAGGCGTGGTGAAGAACCCCAACTACCGCGCGATTTCCGCGCAGTTCTGGCGCAACCTCAGCGCGGTGGGCGACGCCAGTACCTTCCAGGTGCTGGGCACGCCCAACTGCGGTAAGGGCGAGCCCAACCAGGTGATCCGTGTCGGCCATGCCTCGCCGGCCTGCGTGTTCAGCAACGTCGACGTTTTCGGAGGAGATGCCTGATGAATGATTTCAAGGCATTGGTGCAGTGGCTCACCCAAGCCATCACCGACAAGGAACAGTTTCACCTGGGCTATGCCGCCGAAGCGTCGGAGTTCGTGCGTTTCAACCACGCCAAAGTGCGCCAGGCCGGGCAGGTGCAGCAGGCCAGCGTGAACCTCAAGTTGATCAGTGACGGGCGTCACGCCGACCTGAGCATCACCCTGGCCGGCGATTCGGAACTGGATCGCCAGCGTTTGGCCGAAGGCCTGCAGCAGTTGCGCGAAACCTTGCCGCTGCTGCCACCGGATCCCTACCTGTTGCTCAACCACGATGCCTGGCACAGCCACAACGAACAGGCCCAACCCTTGCCGGAACTGGCCCAGGTGTTGGCCGAAGTCAGCCAGGCCGCAGACGCGCTGGACCTGGTGGGCTTCTATGCCGCAGGCCCAATCAGCCGTGGCTTTGCCAGTTCCGACGGCGCATTCGGCTGGCACCAGGCCAATAGCTTCAATTTCGATTTCAGCCTGTTCCATGCCAATGGCGAAGCGGTCAAAGCCAGCTACGCCGGGCACACCTGGGACAGCGCCGAGTTCGCACGGCGCTTGCAGCAGGCCCGTGACCAGCTCGACTTCCTCGGCCGGCCGCTGCACACCCTGGCACCGGGTCAATACCGCGCTTACCTGGCACCGGCAGCGCTTGAAGAAATCATCGGCATCATCACCTGGGGCGGTTTTTCCGCCCAGGCCATCGCCAGCAAAGGCAGTTCGCTGCAACGTCTGTATGCCGGCGAGCAACACCTCAATAAGCAGGTGACGGTGCAGGAACGGATCAGCGGCTCCCTGAGCCAGGCGTTCTCCAGCGAAGGTTACCCGCGCAGCGATGTGACGCTGATCGACGCCGGCCAGGCGAGCGGTCAACTGGTCAATTCGCGCAGCGCCGCCGAGTACGGCCTGAGCGCCAACGGCGCCAGTGGCGACGAATCCCCCAGCGCCCTGCAAATGGCGGCGGGCGACCTGGCCCAAGCCGACATCCTCAAGCAGTTGGGCACCGGCCTGTATATCAGCAACCTGTGGTACCTGAACTACTCCGACCTGCCGGCCGCGCGCCTGACCGGCATGACGCGCTTCGCCACGTTCTGGGTGGAGGACGGCGAGATCAAGGCGCCGGTCAGCACCATGCGTTTTGATGACAGTGTGTACAGCTTGCTCGGTTCGCAGCTGGAAGCACTGACCGCCGAGCGGGAGTTACTGCTGTCACCCAGTACCTACGGTCAGCGCAACACAGCCTCCAATCTGTTACCGGGGGCGCTGATAAAACGCCTGACCCTGACGTTGTAAATACTCTCCCTGTGGGAAGGAGCTTGCTCCCGATAGCGGTGTTCAACCAAGTGCTCATTGACTGACACATCGCTATCGGGGGCAAGCACCCTCGCACATTGTCTTGTGCTGGTTTCAGACAGCTCGGCTTTACCCGTTCCTACGGTCATTTCTCTTGCGCACCGTGCGCGCGGGCAGCCTGTTGTCGCCTGCAAAAAACCTCGTTATAAGGGTTAGTGGCATCCCGCCACCCTACCCGCGTGCCCGCACGCAAAGCATGACCTTGTCCGGGGAAGGACAAGCTGGAGCGTTGACATGAACCATGGAAGTTTTGTCATTGAACGGCTGTACAAGCACTACAACGTCCACGTAGAGCGACTGGGAAACGATCCACACAAGAACACCGTCCTGCTGGTCAATGGGGCGCTCTCCACCACGCGGTCTTTCGCGCGTACCAGCAAATGCCTGGCCGAACACTTCAATGTGCTGCTGTTCGACCTGCCGTTCTCCGGCTATTCACGCGAACACAACGGCGACCTTGACCTGGTCACCAAGGACGACGAGGTGCAGATCCTGCGGGCGCTGGTGGAGCGTTTCGAGGTCAACCATCTGGTGTCGGCTTCCTGGGGCGGCATTTCCACCCTGCTCACCCTGGCGCACAACCCACCCTCCATCAAAAGCTCGGTGGTGATGGCCCTGGCACCCAACCTCAACCAAGCCATGCTCGACTACGTGGACCGCGTGCGCGTGCTGATCGAGGCCGATGACAAATCCGCCGTCGGCCATTTGCTCAACGAAACCGTAGGCAAATACCTGTCGCCGCGCCTCAAGCGCAATAACCACCGGCACCTGTCGAACATGGCCACCACCGAATACCGGCAAGCGCGCTTTCATATCCACCAGGTGCTGGCATTGGGCGACGGCAATTACCTGCCGGCGCTGCGGCAAATCGAAACGCCGGTGCATTTCCTCAACGGCGCGCTGGACGAATACACCCCCGCCGCCGACGCTCAATTGTTCAAGCAATACGTGGGGCGCAGCAGTTTTGCGGTGGCGCAACACACCGGTCACCTGTTGGATCTGGAATCCCGCGAGGCCGCCCTGGCGGTGCATCGCGCGCTGTTGGATTTCCTAGTGGGCGAGCACGCGGTGTTGTCGGATTTAGACCAACCGCCAGTGGGAAAAGGCGCGATGGATGGCGCATAATCGCCGACACATAGCCGGCTAACAAAAAGGTCCCCCATGCCCGATCGCGCCCCTCTCGATGCCAAGACCGCCCGCTGGCTCCCCTGGGTGGTGGCGATTGCCTTCTTTATGCAGTCGCTCGATGGGACGATTCTCAACACCGCTCTGCCGGCCATGGCCAGGGACCTGGCGGAAAACCCGTTGCGCATGCAGGGGGTGGTGATCGCCTACATGCTTACGGTCGCCTTGCTGATCCCAGCATCGGGCTGGATCGCCGACCGTTTCGGCACCAAGAAGATCTTCTTTGGCGCAATCATGCTGTTCAGCATCGGCTCGCTGCTGTGCGCGCTGTCCAGCAGCCTGACCATGCTGGTGGGGGCTCGGGTCGTGCAGGGTCTGGGCGGCGCGCTGATGCTGCCGGTGGGACGCCTGGTGGTATTGCGCGCCTACCCGCGCTCCGAGCTGGTGCGGATCATGGGCTTCATCACCATCCCTGGCCTGCTCGGCCCGCTGCTTGGCCCGACCATGGGCGGCTGGATGGTGCAATACCTGACCTGGCACTGGATCTTTCTGATCAACCTGCCGGTGGGCATGATCGGGTGCTACGCCGTGTGGAAGTTCATCCCGGACCTGCGCGGCAGTGAACGCACGCGCTTTGACGG
Organism: Pseudomonas sp. S4_EA_1b; assembly: GCF_016307435.1. Classification (NCBI taxonomy): domain Bacteria; kingdom Pseudomonadati; phylum Pseudomonadota; class Gammaproteobacteria; order Pseudomonadales; family Pseudomonadaceae; genus Pseudomonas; species Pseudomonas sp. S4_EA_1b. The sequence continues at coordinate 165,048 of NZ_JAEILC010000037.1, forward strand.
AATGGGCTTTGTGCTGTTCGGCGCGGCGATGGTGCTGATCACCATCGCCATGGAGGGCCTGGGCGAACTGCACCTGCCGCACCTGCGGGTGATGTTGCTGCTGTTCGGCGGGCTGGCGTGCCTGGCGGCGTACTGGCTGCGCGCCGGGCATATCGATAACCCGCTGTTTTCGCCGGTGCTGTTCAAGACCCGCACCTTTGCCGTGGGCATCCTGGGTAACCTGTTCGCCCGCCTGGGCAGCGGCGCGTTGCCGTTTCTGGTGCCGCTGCTGTTGCAGGTGGCGCTGGGGTATTCACCCTCGGAGGCGGGCATGAGCATGCTGCCGTTGGCGGCGGCGGCGATGTTCGCCAAGTCCGTGGCGCGGCCGCTGATCGAACGCCTGGGCTACCGCGTGGTGCTGACCGGCAACACCCTGGCGCTGGGCATCATGCTGGCGAGCATGGGCCTGGTCAGCGAGCAGACGCCCTACCCGCTGCTGCTGGGCATGCTGGCGGTGCTGGGGGCGATCAACTCCCTGCAATTTACCGCGATGAACACCGTGACCTTGATCGACCTCGACGACGCCCAGGCCAGCAGCGGCAACAGCCTGCTGTCGGTGGTGGCGCAATTGTCCCTGAGCCTCGGCGTGGCCTGCGCCGGCGCATTGCTGGGCGGGTTCACCGCCGAAGCCGGCAATGACGGGGTCAATACCGTGCTCGGCGCGTTCCAGTTGACCTTCCTCACCGTGGGCGTCATGGCGATGTTGGCGGCGGCGATTTTCCTGCAACTGTCGCCAAAAGACGGCAAACGGCTGGGCAGCCGCGAGCACGACATCGAGCACTGACGGGCGGCTCGTCTAGAACTTGCGGGGAAAATCCCACGAGACTGGTACACTGCGCGACATTTTGTTTTTGCAGAGCCCGCCCCGTGACCACCATCGCCACCGCTTTTAATACCTTGCCGCTGTCCGCCGCCATGCTGGCTAACCTCGACTCGCTGGGTTACGTCGAGATGACGCAGATCCAGGCACAAAGCTTGCCGGTGATCCTCAAGGGGCTGGACCTGATTGCCCAGGCCAAGACCGGCAGCGGCAAGACCGCCGCCTTCGGCATCGGCCTGCTGAACCCGATCAACCCGCGCTACTTCGGTTGCCAGGCCCTGGTGATGTGCCCGACCCGCGAGCTGGCCGACCAGGTGGCCAAGGAAATCCGCCGCCTGGCCCGCGCCGAAGACAACATCAAGGTGCTGACCCTGTGCGGCGGCGTGTCCCTCGGCCCGCAGATCGCTTCGCTGGAACATGGCGCCCACGTGATCGTCGGCACCCCGGGCCGTATCCAGCAACACCTGCGCAAGGGTTCGCTGGTGCTGGACGGCTTGAACACGCTGATCCTCGATGAAGCCGACCGCATGCTCGACATGGGTTTCTATGACGCCATCGAAGACATCATCAGCAAGACCCCGCCACGCCGTCAGACCCTGCTGTTCTCGGCCACCTACCCGGTGAGCATCAAGCAGTTGGCCTCCAAGTTCATGCGCGCGCCACAGCAGGTGAAGGCCGAAGCGTTCCATTCCGACGAGCAGATCGAGCAGCGTTTCTATGAGATCTCCCCGGAAGAACGCATGGACGCGGTGACCAAGGTGCTGGCGCATTTCCGTCCGGCCTCGTGCGTGGCGTTCTGCTTTACCAAGCAGCAAGTGCAGGAAACCGTCGACCACCTGACGGCCAAGGGCATCTCCGCCGTCGGCCTGCACGGCGACCTGGAACAGCGCGACCGCGATCAGGTACTGGCGATGTTCGCCAACCGCAGCACCTCGGTGCTGGTGGCCACCGACGTGGCCGCCCGTGGCCTGGACATCGACTCGCTGGACATGGTGATCAACGTCGAACTGGCCCGCGACTCGGAAATCCACATCCACCGCGTCGGCCGCACCGGCCGCGCCGGTGAGACCGGCATCGCCATCAGCCTGGTAGCGCCGTCCGAGGCCCACCGTGCCCAGGCCATCGAGCAGCTGCAAAAGTCGCCGCTGAACTGGGACCAACTGGACAACCTCAAGCCGCAAAGCGGCGGTCCGTTGTTGCCGCAGATGAGCACCCTGTGCATTGCCGCTGGCCGTAAAGACAAAGTGCGCCCAGGTGACATCCTCGGTGCATTGACCGGCGAAGCCGGCATCCCCGGCGCCCAGGTTGGCAAGATCGCGATCTTCGACTTCCAGGCGTTCGTGGCCGTGGAACGGGGCATCGCTAAGCAAGCACTGCAGCGCTTGAACGACGGCAAGATCAAGGGCCGCTCGTTGCGCGTGCGCATCCTGTAACCCGATCTGCGACCTATATGAAGATCCAATGTGGGAAGGGTTTTGCCCCCTCCCACAGTTTTGATTGCATTCAGACCCGTATTTTTATGAGGACATTGCTGTGCGCTCGACCGAAGTTGTGATCATTGGCGCCGGCGCCGCAGGCTTGATGTGCGCACTGACCGCCGCTGGTCGTGGGCGCAAGGTGATGTTGATCGACCATGCAAACAAAGCCGGCAAAAAGATCCTGATGTCCGGCGGTGGCCGCTGCAACTTCACCAATATGTACACCGAGCCGGCCAACTTCCTGTCCCACAACGCGCACTTCTGCAAGTCGGCCTTGGCCCGTTACACCCAATGGGACTTCATCGGGCTGGTGGCCAAGCACGGCGTGCCGTACCACGAGAAGAAACTCGGCCAACTGTTCTGTGATAACAAATCCAGCGACATCCTCGGCATGTTGCTCGATGAGTGCATCCAGACCGGTGTAAGCCTGCACCTGGACACCTCCATCCAGGAAATCGCTAAGCTCGACAGCGGCTATCAGCTGCAAACCACCCTCGGTGAGCTGCGCTGTGAATCCCTGGTGATCGCCACCGGCGGCCTGTCGATCCCGACCCTGGGTGCCACAGGTTTTGGCTATCAGGTGGCTAAGCAGTTCGGCCATGAACTGCTGCCAACCCGCGCAGGATTGGTTCCTTTCACCATCACCGATCAGCTCAAGGCGCTGTGCACCGAGTTGTCCGGCACCTCCGTGGATTGCGTGGCCAGCTGCAACGGCCAGAGTTTTCGCGAGAATCTGCTGTTTACCCATCGCGGCCTGAGCGGGCCGGCGATCCTGCAGATTTCCTCGTACTGGGAGCCGGGCGACACGGTCGAAATCAACCTGCTGCCCGAGCACGACGCCCACACCTGGCTGCAACAGCAACAGGTCGAGCGACCGAACAGCGAGTTGAAGACCCTGCTCGGTGAGATCTTCACCAAAAAGATGGCCAACCTGCTGGCAGACACTTGGTTCGCGTCCAAGCCGATGAAGCAATACACCCATGCCGAAGTCGCCGACATCGCGCAGAAGTTGTCGAGCTGGCAGTTCGTGCCCGCCGGCACCGAGGGCTATCGCACCGCCGAAGTGACGCTGGGCGGCGTGGACACGCGGGAAGTCTCGTCCAAGACCATGGAGTCGCTGAAAAGCCCAGGGCTGTACTTTATTGGCGAAGTGCTGGACGTGACCGGCCACTTGGGCGGGTTTAACTTCCAATGGGCCTGGGCATCGGGCTACGCCGCCGCGCAATACGTCTGACGAAGCCCCCTCCCACGTTCCGATTTGCAGTGTGCCTGTGAAATAATTTGCGGTGAGATGTGATCACCACGCTTGCCGTGGCGTCCTTACTGCCTCAATTTAGCGGCATCGTCCCGGAAGACTCCAGCCTTCATGTCATCGACCTCGTTCAAGCAGTCCATGCGGCGCCTATGGGCGCTGGATAAATTCAGCTACAGCGTTCGGGTGTTTATCGCCCTCACCGGCAGCATGGCGCTGTGCTGGTATCAGGATGAAATGACCCTGCTGATCCCGCTGTTCCTGGGGATTATCGCCAGCGCTCTGGCCGAGACCGATGACAGCTGGCAAGGCCGCCTCAATGCCCTTGCGGTGACGCTGGTGTGTTTCAGCATCGCCGCGCTGTCGGTGGAACTGTTGTTCCCCTACCCCTGGCTGTTTGCGATTGCCCTGGCGCTGGCGAGTTTCTGCCTGACCATGCTCGGCGCCCTTGGCGAGCGCTACGGTGCGATTGCCTCGGCGACGCTGATTCTGTCGGTCTACACCATGATCGGTGTGGATCAGCGCGGCGGGGCGGTGTCGGACTTCTGGCACGAACCGCTGCTGTTGGTGGCCGGCGCTGCCTGGTATGGCGCGTTGTCAGTGTTGTGGCAGGTGCTGTTTTCCAACCAGCCGGTGCAACAGAGCCTGGCGCGTTTGTTTCGCGAGTTGGGGCGTTACCTCAAGCTCAAGTCGTCGCTGTTTGAACCGATCCGCCAACTGGATGTAGAAGCCCGTCGTCTGGAACTGGCTCAGCAGAACGGTCGCGTAGTCGCAGCGCTGAATGCGGCGAAGGAAATCATCCTGCACCGCGTGGGTAACGGTCGCCCGGGTTCGAAGGTCAGCCGCTACCTGAAGCTGTACTTTCTGGCCCAGGACATCCACGAACGCGCCAGTTCTTCGCACTATCCCTACAACGCCCTGGCCGAGGCGTTTTTCCACAGCGACGTGCTGTTCCGCTGCCAGCGCCTGTTGCGCCAGCAAGGCAAGGCCTGCCAGGCCCTCGCTGAGTCGATCCAGTTGCGCCAGCCGTTTGTCTACGACGACAGTTTTGCCGAAGCCCTCGGTGACCTGAACGCCTCCCTGGAACACCTGCGCATCCAGAGCAACCCGGCCTGGCGCGGCTTGCTGCGCTCGTTGCGCGCCCTGGCGGCCAACCTGTCGACCCTCGACCGCCTGCTCGGCGACGCCAGCAACCCCGACGCCCTGGCCGACGCCACCGACAGCAATCTGCTCGATCGCGCGCCGCGTAACCTCAAGGAAATGTGGACACGGCTGCGCACGCAGCTGACGCCGACGTCATTGCTGTTCCGCCATGCGTTGCGCCTGTCGTTGGCGCTGACCATCGGCTACGGCACCTTGCATGCGATTCACGCATCCCAGGGTTACTGGATCATCCTCACGACGCTGTTCGTGTGCCAACCCAACTACGGCGCCACCCGGCGCAAACTGGGCCAACGGATCGTCGGCACCGCCATTGGCCTGACCGTGGCCTGGGCGCTGTTCGATCTGTTCCCCAGCCCGCTGGTGCAATCGATGTTCGCCATCGCTGCCGGCCTGGTGTTCTTTATCAATCGCACCACCCGCTACACCCTGGCCACGGCGGCGATCACGCTGATGGTGCTGTTCTGCTTCAACCAAGTGGGCGATGGCTACGGGCTGTTCCTGCCTCGGCTGTTCGATACGTTGATCGGCAGCCTGATCGCGGGGCTGGCGGTGTTCCTGTTTCTGCCGGACTGGCAGGGCCGGCGCCTGAACAAAGTGCTGGCCAACACTTTGACCTGCAACAGTATCTACCTGCGGCAAATCATGCAGCAGTACGCCGCCGGCAAGAGCGACGACCTGGCCTATCGCCTGGCCAGGCGCAATGCGCACAACGCCGATGCGGCGCTGTCCACCACCTTGGCCAACATGCTGATGGAGCCGGGGCACTTTCGCAAAGAAGCCGACGTGGGCTTTCGCTTCCTGGTGCTATCACACACTTTGCTCAGCTATTTGTCGGGGTTGGGCGCACACCGCGACACCGCACTGCCGGCCGACGTGCGCGAACACCTGATCAACGGCGCCGGCCATAGCCTGGCAGCCAGCATTGACGAAATCGCCACGGGGCTGGCCAACAAACAACCGATTGCGATCCAGAGCGATGCCGAAGAAGCCCTGGCCGCCGAGCTGGAGCAGATGCCGGATGAGATCGACGAGGGGCAGCGCTTGGTGCAAACGCAACTGGCGCTGATCTGCCGACAGCTGGGGCCGTTGCGCACACTGGCGGCGCATTTGATCAAGGACACCGAAGCGGCTTAGGTCGCTATCGGGGGGCAAGCCCCCTCCACCCCTGATCGGATTCACACGGTCCACCTGTGGAAAAGGCTTGCCCCCGATAAGGCCCGCACAGGCACTACATACCATGGGCCTTCATCAACCGCGCATAACTGCCATCCACCTTCATACTGGCAATCTCCCGGTCAAAGCTCGCCACAATCTGCGCATGCTGAGGATTTTTCAGGCTAACCAGGATGTGCAGGCTGTTTTCGCTCAGCGGTTTGGGCAGAAACTCTATGGCGTTGCGCACCCGGGGCGATTCGCGGGACAGGTAATAGCGCGCCACATACTCATCCTCCACCGTCAGCCGCACCCGCTGCGCCGCCAGCATGCGTACGGCCATGGCGAAGTTATGCACCGGCACTTTCTGCAGTTGGGTGTCCCCGTCGAAGGCCGCCGAATAGGCATAACCGCGCACCACGGCAATCGGGTAGTCGTGCAGTTGTTCCAGGGTCTGATAGTCGATAGGGTCGTCGCGGCGCTTGATAAAACGCACGCGGTTGAGCAGGTATTCGTTGGAGAATTCGCCCAGTTGCGTGCGGGCGTCGTCGTACCAGGCGTTGATCAGCACGTCATAGCGCCCATCGCCCACGCCCATCAACGCCCGGGCCCAGGGCACTTGTTCAAAGTCACTGGCATAACCTGCGCGCGCTAGGGCCGTGGTGACAATGTCAGTGGCCAGCCCACCATTGATCAAAGTCGCATCGGTAAACGGTGGCCAGGCATCCGCGACCAGGCGCAGACGCTGTGCAAACGCCGGCTGAGCCAGCAACAACACTCCAATTAAAGCAAAGGCACGAGAAAATCGCGGCATGCTCAAAATCCTTGGCGAGCTTAGCTCAGGCCATACCTGAGGTGTTAACAGTAGCCCAGATTACACAAAGAAACGGGGCAACAGGGCACTCAGTGATGGCTAATTGATTTCATTCACCACAATAGACCATTTAGACAGAGCTGCCCGTCGCGCTTACTATCAAGAACAGACATTTATGCGAGAACACACCATGACAGTTGATTGGGTCTGCAAACACCACAATGACCTGGGCAAAGATCAGCTCTACGCCATCCTGCGGTTACGCAACGAAGTCTTCGTAGTGGAGCAGAAATGCATCTATCAGGACGTCGACGGGCAGGACTTGATCGGCGACACCCATCACCTGATGGGCTGGCAGAATGACGAGCTGGTGGCCTACCTTCGGCTGCTGGACCCCGATACCCAAGGCGGTGACGTGGTGGTCGGCCGAGTGATTATTGCCCCAGCGGCACGGGGCACCGGGTTGGCGCACCGGATGATGGAAGAAACCCTCAAGCAGATTGACGATATCTGGCCTGATACGCCGATATTTCTGTCAGCCCAAGCGCATTTGCAGGGCTATTACGGCCGTTATGGCTTCGTGGTAGCGGGAGAGGAATACCTGGAGGACGACATTCCTCATATCGGCATGCGGCGCGCCTGAGAAAGCCATCCAGAGCACTGCGGCCAACTGTGGGAAGGGGCTTGCCCCCGATGATGCCAGGGAATCAACCAAGAACTCAGGGATAACCCAGCACGCGCTTGATCGAGGTCAGATTGGCTTCGATCCAGCGCCGATCGATCGCGCCCCAGTCGCGAATTCGATAACACCCGGCATGGTTGCGGGCGCCGTCTTCTTGTTCGAACTCACACACGATATCCAGGTCGGCCAGCGCGGCAATGGTGTCCTGGGCCGTGCGCCGAGGCATGCCGGTCATCTCCGTCAGCGCCGGTACGTTGCTGGCCTGGCCGCTGTCGATCAGGTAGGCCACATAGAGGCGGCGGTAGAAGCTGCTTTTGGTTTTGCTCACATCCATGGTCATTGGCCTTGTGCGGTCAGGGTTTGCCCAGCAGGTCGCGATACGTGAGGTATACCCGCAGGTCGAATTCCACCTGATGGTATTCCGGCATCATGTATTGGCAGAGTTTGTAGAACGCCTTGTTGTGGTCCGATTCTTTGAAGTGCGCCAGCTCATGCACCACGATCATGCGCAGAAATTCCGGCGCGGCCTCTTTGAACAAGGCGGCGATGCGGATCTCTTTCTTGGCTTTGAGGTTGCCGCCCTGCACCCTGGAAATGGTCGTGTGCAGGCCCAGGGCTCGGTGCGTCAGGTCCAAGCGGTTATCGAACAGCACTTTATCGATGGCCGGCGCGTTGCGCAGGTGTTCCTGCTTCAAGGCCAGCGCGTAGGCGTACAAGGCCTTGTCGCTCTGCACCCCATGGCGCTCGGGATAACGCTGTTCCAGATAGGCGCCCAATTGGTCCTTGGCGATCATCTGGCGCACTTGCTCCTGAAGAGTGACAGGGTAGGCCTGGAGGTATTTCAGCGTAGTCATGGCGTGCGCGGCGGGATTCGAAGGGCGTCAGTGTAACCAATTCAACTCACGCGGGTGCGGGACCAGTCGACCATTTCCTCGGCCATCAACGGCAATGCCGCCCATGCCCCTTGAACGAACGGACAGCCGTGTGCCCTGAGCCAGTGGGCCTGCTCTTGGGTTTCCACGCCCTCGGCCACCACCAGCACTTCAAAATGCGCACACAACTCAATGATGCTGCGGGCCATGGCCGCATCGCGCGCCGAGCCCGGCAGGCGCGCCACTAATTTCGGATCGAGCTTGAGGGTGTCGAACTCCAGATCGCGCAGATGGGCCAGGGAACACTGCCCGGAACCAAAGTCATCCAAGGCGATACGCACACCAATGCGACGCAACAACTTGAGTTGCTTGATGGCCTCCTCGCGGTTACTCATCAGGCAATCCTCGCCGATTTCCACCTCCAACTGACGCCCGTTCAAACCGTAGCACTCCAGCATCTGCTGCAGCTGGTTGGCCAGGTTGGGCATATTGAACTGGCTGCTGCTCAGGCTCATGCTCAGCACCAGCTCTTCATCGAAAGTGCTGTGCCAGGCATGACGCTGGGCGGCGACCTGCTGGTAAATCCACGCGCTCAATTGGCTGATCAGCCGCGCTTCCTCCAGCAACGGCAGGAACAACCCCGGCGGCACGTCACCCACACTGGGATGCTGCCAGCGCAACAACGCTTCCACGCCGCGCAGGCGCCCATCCTCCAACGACACTTGCGGCTGGTAGACGAGGGTGAACTCTTTATTTTCGATTGCCGTGCGCACGCTGTCTTCGAGCATCAAGCGTGAGCGGGCACGCCCGTTCATTTCCTGGTCGAAATAGCGATATTGCTGACGCCCTGCGCGTTTGGCTTCGTACATAGCGATATCGGCCGCCCGCAGCAGACCATTCAAATCCGCGCCGCAGTCTGGAAACGTGGCGATGCCGATACTCACGCCGAGCATCACATCCAAACCGTCAACTTGCTGACAGACAGACACCCGTTCGATCAGTTTTTCCGAAATTTTTGCCGCCTGCTCCGGAAACTCCAGCTCCACCAACGCGGTAAATTCATCACCGCCCATGCGTCCGATGATGTCGTAGGAACGCAGGCAACCTTGCAGTTGTTCCGAGACCCAGCGCAGCACCCGATCCCCTGCATCATGGCCCAGGGAATCGTTGACCCTCTTGAATCCATCGAGGTCCAGATACAGCAGCACCAGCGACTGCTCCCCCCGCTCGCCACGCAACAGGCTGTTTTCCACGGCTTGATAGAACCCACGGCGATTGAGCAAACCGGTGAGTGGGTCGGTGACCGCTTGAAACTCCAGTTGCTGATGCAGGTGGCGCACCTCGGACATGTCCAGCACCGTCACCACCATCGCCTTCTGCTCGGACGGCAGCGGCGCGCAGGATAACGCCACAGGCACCTGCTGACCGCGACCGGTGCGCAGCAGGGCATCATGCAGGCGCCAGGTCTGGCCCGTTTGGTAACCGGCATACATCTGCGAATCCTGCCAACTAGGCAAATGAGGCTTTTGCAGAAAACTCAGAAACGGCTGGCCCTGCAGCTCATTGTGCGTGGCGTTGAGCAAGCGCGAGATCGCCGGGTTGGCGTACTGAATCACGCCCTCCTCGCTGACCACCAGGATGCCTTCGGCAGCGTTGTCGAGCACCGAGGCATTGAAGGCGCGGGCCGACTCCAGGTCGTGGCTCAAGCGCTGCAAAGCCCGGCGATTGCGCTGGTGCTCCAACAATGCCTGGACCTTGGGTTTGAGAATATGTGGGTCGAAAGGCTTGAACAGGTAATCGATGGCGCCGCTGGCATAGCCTTCCAAGACGGAAGCAGGCGATTGCGCATTGGCACTCAGAAAAATGATCGGGGTCATGCGCGTACGTTGACTGCCGCGCATCAGGCGGGCGACTTCAAAACCGTCCATGCCCGGCATCATCACGTCCAGCAATACCAAATCGACGTCATGCTGCAGCAGCAACTCCAAGGCTTCCACGCCGGACGCAGCGGTCACCACGTGCCAATCCTCACGTTGCAGAAGGGCGCGCATGCTGATCAGGTTTTCGGGGTAGTCGTCGACCACCAGAAGAACCGAACTGCCATCGCCGTGGTGTGGAGCGCATTCCATGCTACGTCTCATCCTTAGATTGCCGCTCCGGTCACTTCTGAGATAAAACCCGGATAAACACTGAGGCTTCACTCTAGCTCTGGTTCTGAAAAATCAGAAGGGAAGTGGATGCCATCATTGCGCCAAAGTTCGGGCAGCCGACTAACGGTCAACCTCTACAGCCCCCGATTCATGGGAAACATGGCATTTTGACATTCCGTTGACGCCAATAAACTGCCATCGATTGTTTAACAATTGGACAGCCACCGCCTATAAAGAACGTTTAAGGCCCCGTGCCAGAGCTTTCACCCCCCGTAAAAGGCCAATGCCATGATCGACCTCTCTACTTGGAACCTGAGCATTCCGGTCGGCTCGCCCCCCGCGACCATCGAAACCCCGAAACTGCTCAGCGGCTTCAACGACCAATATTTCCAGGCCGAAGGCAGCAATGTGCAATTCTGGACACCCGTCACCGGTACCCGCACCGAGAACGCCATCTACCCCCGCAGCGAACTGCGCGAAACCTACGCCGATGGCCGCCTGCGCAACTGGACCTACCCCGACGCCGACAACTTCCTACGCGCCACCCTCACCGTCAACCAGGTGCCTTCCACTGGCAAAATCGTGATTGGCCAAATCCACGCGTATGAGAGCCAGAAACCGCTGATCAAACTTGAGTATCAATTCAAGGAAAAAACCCAGACCGGCAACATCGTCGCCAAAGTGCGCATGCGTCCGGACGAAGAGGAGAGCCGCGTGATCACCGTGGCCTCCAACGTACCGCTGGAAAAGAGCTTCACCTACGTGATCAACCTCAACAAGGCCGGACTGCTGAGCGTCTATGCCGCCGATGGCGAATGGAACGAACGCATCGGCGCCGCCTGGGGCGCCAAGCCGCTGTACTTCAAGGCCGGCGCTTATGTGCAGGACAACAGCGGGGATAACAAGGAAGGAGCGAAGGTGACGTTCGACAAGTTGGATATTGATCACGAGTAAAGGATTCTGTGGGAGCCGGCTTTGCTCGGCCCCCACATTTGCGAGGGGCTTTTCACCTGCTTATTGCACAGGCAATTTAATCGGAGCAGGTCCTTTTGAATTCATTACGTTAAAGGCGCATTTAGAAACACTGCTCTGGATACATTCGTTGTTCTCATTCCAATTAGAGCCCTGTGCCACGGGAGACGAAACGAATCTCTGGGCCATTCTCAAGTAGTCGTCACTTCCTGCTCCGACGTAATTACAAGCCACATAGTAATAAGCGTGGCTGGTCTCACTATCTGTACCTTGTTTGATGGCTGCACTTTGGAACTTAAATGCGGCTGTAATAGAACTGTCTTCCATGTATTGCTCACCCTTCCAAACACCGCTCTGATCCGCAAATTGGCGACTGACAGCCTTGATGGTCGAGACCTCAGGGCAATTCAACTCCACTCCGTACACCTGCCCTATAAGCATAAAAGCACCGAGTATTGCACCCATTTTCAAGCACTTGAAAGTGTCATGACCGCGTACTCCTTTACTGGATTGATAGCCCAATAATGAGGACAAAACGCAATCGATGACACTGTAAACTTCGACAGTCTTATAGATAAATTCCAAATAACCACAAACCCATAGATAACCGAATAATAGATCAGCACACCGCCCCCATTAATGAGCCTGATAGGGGCTCGGTTTTTTATGCCTATTGCTTGGGATTTAAGCGCGAGTCTGGATTCTGCTAAGTGCTGCACAGCGTACCCTAAAAAATCGGCTGAATCCCTGAGGATTTATTAGCCCAGTACAAACGCGTTATAACACGTGATACACACCCCATATTACGTTCATGGCCGCTAGGGCGCCCCCCATACTGGTCAATATTAACGTAGATATCCCCTGCGTCGTACTCGGTTTCTCCGATCAAACTCCCGAAATTAAGCCACAAAGAAGAGTATTTGAATCACAACGACAATCAAATCTTTCGCACATATGCAACCAAATATTACATAGCTGT
>NZ_JAEILC010000038.1:0-35647 GCF_016307435.1 Pseudomonas sp. S4_EA_1b
CGGGACCTACTGATTACAAGAACCCTGCTCAAAGCATGCAAATCAACAGGTTACGCCATTCTCTGGTACGTGATAGGCACGCGGAGAGCCAGAAACCATGCGGTCTCTGGCCGTGTTGGTACGCGGGAATCAGTCGGCGGAAGGGGATACGCGGGGAAGACTGAAGTCGTAGATATCGAGCATGGCTTCGTCGCGGTGGCCGCTGGCGTCTTGCTTCTGCTTGCGGTCGCCAGGGGTGTCGGTGATACCGCGACGCTTGAGGTCGTGCAACGCGAAGCGCTGCTCCTCGCTAAGAACGCCCTCCTTGATCGCTCTGGTGATGAAGCGCTGCCAGGTGCTGTCCAGACTGCTCTTCTGCAGCTGCCCGCCGTGGGCCGCCACGATAATGAAGCGACGCTCTGCTGCAGCTGGGATAGGGTAGGACTGACTGGCCCAAATGCGGCGCCTGTAAGCTTTGGCTCCTTCCCAGGCAGCCCTGAGCCGAGGCGTCCAGCACACCACGTTGTCACGGCTGCCCTTGCGCCTGTTCGTCTGGACTCCGTCCTCCAGCTCATTTGCATCGGTGAGGGTGACTGTCTCGATGCCGCGCAGGCGGCACAGATAGGCCAGCTCCATCACGTAGCCCAGGTAGGCCGGGCATGCCCCCGGCTGCCCTCGCGTGAGCTGTCCCATTGCGTGCGCCCTTGCGATCAGTTCCCCCATGACCTTTGGGTTCGGCAGGCGGCGCTGCTTGCGCTCGGCCGGCGCTTCGATGCCCAGTGCGACATTGATTTCCAGGTAGCCGCGGTTGCGGCCCCACTGCATGACTCGTCGCAAGTATCGAAGGACATGCGCGGCCTTGGACGGCGTGCCCTCGTCGGCGATCTGGTCGACCAGGCGTTGCACTAGAGCAGAGGTAAACTTGCGTACTGAAAGTTCGCCGAGTGGCTTCTGCAGTTTGGTCGGGATAGCCAGCAGCACGTCGCGGGAGTACTCATAATCGTCGCGGGTTTTCTTTGCGAGCCTCTTGCATTGAGCGCTTGCGTGAAACTCCTTGCACAGGTGGTAGAGACTTTCCCGGTCGACTCCCTTCCTTTCCTCCATGATCCGGTGTAGGTCACTGAGGGTGGCGGTGCGGCCGGCGATGTTCATGCGCTTGCGGTTGCCACCTTCGTCTCGCCAGGAGGTGTACCAGGTGCCCCCCCAACGATGGTCAAAGAAAACGGCCGCTGGGATAGCGGCCTGGTCGATGTGCTGGGGGATGTTGGGGTTGTTCTTCCTGGATCGCCTCATAGAATCTCGACGCCGTACTGCTCCTGGGTGCCGGCTTTCAGCCCGCCGGCCTGGTTGATTAGCTCCACGGTGGTCCAGGGGCCGGTGCGGCCCCGGAAAATGCGGATGCCCTGCTCGTGCAGGGTCCGCTCCACGTCTGCCCGTCGGGCATATCCGGTAATGCGCTTGAGGTCGTCGAATGTCAGCACGCGGGAGACTTCGCTCATGGCTGGGCCTCCAGTGTACTGCCGACGGCCTGTGGCCACCGCCGAGAATCGCAGCTCCGGCCTTCTCGCCGCACGTCGTTACTCATGCTCCCTCCCTAGCCATTCGTGGCGACGACGCCACTGCTTGCGCATTTCCTCGATCAGCCGGGTGACGGCCTGCTCGCCGCGCTTCTTGAGGTGGGTTTCTTTCAGCTCGGCCACCTTCTCTGGCGTGGTGTTCCCACGCCGGAGCCAGTACCTGGCCTCGCATTCCAGCATGTGCTGGCGTTCGTCTTGGTCAGCCATGGTAGATGGCCACCCCATGCGAAAGCTCCACCACAGTCATCCGGTCGGCTCTGGCCAGGAGGGCCAAGGCGTTGTGGACAGCACGCCAATCGCTCGGCGTACTGCTGGTGTGGATGATTGGCCGCTCAGGCTTGGTAAAGCGCAGGTGTCCGCCGTTGGTGTAAACGACTGACCAGCCGTTGCCCTGGGCGTACTGGAGCAGCGGCAGCAGGCGTTTAAAGCGACCACAGCGGCGGCCGCCTTGGACCATCAGACGGCGGCTCATGGCGCATTCCTCGCGCCGCAGTTGGGGCAATCCTCGAAGCGTTGGCGGTCACTGAGGAAGCGGCCGCAGCCTTCGCAGTTGAGTCGGTAGCTGTAGCGCTGGGAGCGCGGGCGCTTAAGCTTGGGCAGCTTGAGGCCGACCGAGCGCAGTGCTTGCTTGTGGTCGAGCATGGAGGCCAGCACAACCGGCCGGCTGTGCTGGTCGATGTAGCCTTTCGGCCATGGCAAATAGCCGCGCCCGGTGAAGCCCGCCGCATGCTCCAAGCTCCAGGTGCTGGCGTCCGTCAGGTTGGACGTGCGGCCAATGCCCAGCGCCATCCAGATCAGGCAGTTGCCGTCCCATGCCTGTTTGTAGGCGACGTAGATGCGGTCGTCCGCCGGCGCAGCGGCCAGCGCCTGTTCCGCTGGCACGTCCAGGTACTGATGATCGACGCCGACCTGTGCCCGGGTGCGGACGTACTCCACCGGCCAGGGCAGGTCGGTTTGGCGGGTGCTCAGCGCTTTCATGCTACACCTCCGATGCGCGCCTTGGCCTCGATGCAGGTTTCCTCGCGGGTGTGGCAAATGCCGCAGTTTGGGCAGTGCGCCTTGTCGCTGGTGTTGGTGGCCAGTTCGCCGGAATGTATGAAGCGTGAGCAGCCGTAGCCGAGTCCGTCACGTTGCCGCTCCTGGAGCATGCTGGGGGCCAGCCCGATCTTGCGTGCCAGCGACTCAGCCGCCTGTGTCGGCCCGGTGGTGCAGCTTGCGGTTGGCTTGTGGCCATTCGCCTTGGCGATATAGGTGCCGGTGCTCTGGCGGACGTTGATGGTAATGGGCGAAGTGTTATCAGTTTGCATGGTGGCGGCCTCCCTTGGCTTTCTTGGCGGCAATGTTGTCCATGTAGCTGGCCCACTCTTCTCGCTTGAGTTGCTGGCGCGTGCGGCTGCAGGCGGCGTGTTTGCGGGTGGATCTGGCCTTGCCACAGATGTCGCAAATGCTGGGCAGGTCCAGGCGGTGGCTGGCCATGGTCGGGCGGATGCGGTTGGTCATTGGGCACCTCCTGCGTCCTGGTGGCCGGGGGGGCCGTTTTTCTGGGCGCCGCATTCGCAGCGATAGAGCCCGCGCTTGGTGATGCGGCCGATGCGGCCGCTCAAATGACTGGTGACGACGTTGCGGACGAATGTCCAGCTGTGACGTTTGCCGAGGGTGCATGGCTTCATACGTCACCGCCTTGCACGACAGGGGCAGCCAGTTGCAGCAGAGCCTGCATGTACTCAATCGCCTGGATCGCGTCGTCATGGGATTCGCTGAACACTTCGCGGGCCGTTTGCGCTGCACGGTTAACCGAGGCCTGCCAGTCTTCTGGCTGTTCGTCCGCCTCCCAGCCCAGCCTGTTGCGCCGCTCCATCAGGTCTAGTGCCTTGCGCGCCTTTGCGCTCAGCTCCGGGCTGATGCCGCAATCAGCATCGGCCACGTAGTTGACGAACTCCAGCAGGGCGTCTCCGGCGGCAAGTTCATGGCCGCGTGCCCAACTGACCACCTCGCCGCCGTCGACACTGCGGGGGACTTCCTTGCCGGTGGCGCCACGGATGACGATGGTGTCGTAACGCGGTGTGTTAGCCTTATCGGCGCTGACTTCTTGGGGGTTCACTTGCATGGTGCTTCTCCTTGGGGTTGGTCGGTCTCGGAGGGTTGCCGCCCTCCGGGGCCATCTTTTATGCCGCCACGTAACCGGCGGCGGTCTTACTCAGCAGGCCGGCTTCGGCTGCCTTCTGCATCAGCCTGGTGGCTCTGTCGCTGCCTATCCGCAGACCCTTGGCGACCTGACGCACTGCCACCTTCGTTCCTCTTTCCGTGCTGGCTATGAGCTGCAGCAAATCGGTCGGCAGCCCTTCGCTGACTGCTGGTACCTGCTCCGTTTTCTGGCGTTCCTGTTGCTGTTCCTCGGTCCGTTCCTGTTCCGCTGCTACTGGTACCGGGGCGCGCTCCAGCGCGGGGGCTGGACGTAGGGCGGAAAGGATCAAGGCCGGCACGATCTCCAGTGCAGCGGCGAAGCCGAGGCAGAGCAGGGTGGCCAGTTCGAGAGGCAGGCCAGCGGCCTTGGCTGGCAGGGCCAGCAGGGCAGTGAGCTCTTGCGACGACTGGTCCCGCCGCGCCTGGGCGCGCTCCCGTTCGGCGTCGATGCGTGCCATGGAGGCTGTCTCCAGCTCCAGGGCACGGGTGACCATGCCTCGCTCGCGCAGTGCGTTGGCCTGCTGGTGGACGGCTGCCGCATCGCTGTCGAGCTGCCCGATGCGGGCGGCGTCTGCGTCGCGCTGCTCCACCAGGTCGATCTGGCGTTGTTCCTGGCGTGCCTGGTGCTCGGCGCGGCTGTTGATGATTGAGGACATGAGTCGGTCGTAGCTGGCCCAACCGGAGACGGCGCCTAGGGCCAGCGCGCAGGCCATCATCAGCAACGCGCACAGGGTTCGGCGCACGACCAGCAGGCCGAGGGCCAGCGGCCATGCGACATACTTGAATAGGTCCAGGACCACCGCGGCCGAGGCGAACAGAACGGCGAGCAGGGTGTTGTCGATCAGCGCGGCGATGGTCAGAGCCACCGACGTGGCGGTCACCCCCGCCAGTGCGGCGACCATGGCGAGTAACGGCCAGCGGTGGTGTTGTTGTAAGTGGTGCATGGTGCTTCTCCTTGGGGATAGGCCCTACCGAGTTGCCGCTCGGCGGGGCCTTCTTGTTTCGAGGCTTAGCCCCAGACGCGTTTCAGGTGCGACCAAATTTCGTCGCCGTTCTCGATGTACTGGTGCACTTCCTGCTCCGGCCGCCGGTCCAGGCGGAGTACGGCGAGGCAGTCGTCCCAGAGGGCACTGTCGAGCCCGCGCAGATCGGTAAGCGAAAAGGGGAATGCGCTGCCGTTGTAGAGGCCCAGCAAGAAGCGTCCGACGATGCGGCTCTGCCCGGTGCAGCGTTGGGCTACTGGCAGCAGTCGCTGGAGGGCTTCAACGCCGGCGGTGCGGACGTATGGGCGTTCTGCCTCTTCCACCGCTAAGCGGTTCAGGTCATCCCTGATACGGTCTTGTGCGGTGCTCATGCGCGCTCTCCCAACTTGGCCACGCGGGCGGCCTCGTATTCGCTTGGCAGGATCTCCACCGCGCCGCTGATCCAGCCCGACGTAGGTTGGTCGGCGGCTACTTTCGCTTCGTGGTCGGCCTGGTTGATGGAGAAGCCAAGAGCGAAGTAGGCCACGCCCTGGTGCTCAAACTTGATGCCGCCACAGAGCAACAGGCTGCCGGTGTTCAGGTTGAGTCGGTCCCAGTAGTCGTGGGTGTCCAGGCTAGGCGGGCAGTGTTTCTTCCATAACTCGCGCAGGCGCTCGTGCTCGGCTCGAATAGCAGCACGCTGCTCCTTGGTGATGCCCTTGGGTGGCACTGCCTGTTGGCGGAGGCTGCGGTAGCCGTACTCGTCAGGACGGCACCAGTGGACGTCCAGTTCGTGGCTGTCGGACAGCTTCACGCCACCGGCGAAGTGCGAAGTGATGTCGTGCATCGGGGCGATGGCACCGCCGAATAGCTTGCCCAGCTTGGCCAACTGCTCATTCAGTTCATCTTTCGCCTGGTAGAACTCCCGGACGATGGCCACCACTTCGGGGGCTTCGGACTTGTAGAAGTAATTCTGCATGGTGCTTCTCCTTGGGTTGGTTGCCCGGACGTTGCCGCGTCCGGGCGATGGGTTTAGTGCATTGCCACGGTCAGCAGAGACGGGGCGTAGTAGCCGGCCAGCGAGAGGGCCAGCAGGGTCAGGCCGCTGACGGCCAGGGTGACCAGCGTGTCGATGCGGTTGCTCTGGTAGAAGTGGTCGTTGTCGTCTTGCATGGTGCTTCTCCTTGGGGTTGATGCCGGCGTTGCCGCGCCGGGGTTGGGTTAAACGAGCTGGAACAGCCAGCAGCGCACTGTCCTCGCGGAGCCGTGGGTGTCGACGGCGATGGCTGAGTTGATGGGCTTGTTGGTTTCCAGGAATTTCGGCGACTTGCTGGTCTTGAGCACGCGCTTAAGGTCGCTGAGGTTCGGCAACTGCTGGCGCTTGTTGGCCGCTGTCTCGACGAACTCGTTGAGGTTGATGGCGAAGAAGGCCGACTTGCGGGAATGGTTCAGCTTGCCGCCGGCATCGCCCAGAGGTCCGTTGAGGAACTCGACCATGTCCCAGAACTCGCGCACGAGGGGGTGGTCGGCGTTGATAGCTTCCTGCCGCTCCTGGGCCATACGCGCTACCTCGGCGTGGACCAGATCGGCGCGCTCATCGCTCAACGGAACCACGAGCTGGAGGGCGTCCACCAGGCTGCGCAACTGAGCGTGGTTCTTGGCGATACGCACGGTACGGATACCCGGTAGGGCCAGGAGCTGCTGCTCGTAGCCAGAGGTACGCTCGTCCAGCAGCTTGAGGACTTGAGCCTCTGGCTGCAGGGCTTTTATGAGAAAGCCGCTGAGCTGTTCGACCGGCATACGCTCCAGCTGCTCGGCGAACAACTTGGTTTCCGGCGTCTGGTGTTCGCGGGTCAGGTGCACATGGCCCAGGCGCTGGAGGATCGGCTCTGAGGCGTTGACCGCGTTGTTCTGGGCGATCAGCAGGGCGGCCCGGAATGGTGGTTCGCGGGTGTCGTTGCCGTTGTTCTTCACGCCGGTGGAGCGCACGCTGCGCCCGTTGTAGGCGGTCTTGAGCTCGTCCCAGTCGAAGTGCTTCACCGGGGCGCCTTCCTTCTGCTCGCGCTCGGACTCGATCAGCACTACCGGCAGGTTGCCGACCTGGGCGAAGTTCCGCGCCCGACTGGCCGGGGTGGCTTTGGACGGGTCGAAGCCTTCGTACTCGGTGCGTCCGGTTGTTTTCCAGAGCAGCTCCACCAGCGTGGTCTTGCCGGAGCCGGCTTCGCCGATCAGTTCCAAGAACAGGTAGGACTTATGTATATGGCGGATTTGCTCCGCGTATAGGGCTCCCAGCCACCAGGCCAGGACCACAGCGCCGCGCACGCCGAAGCATTTCCAGAACAGTTCGAACCAGCCTTCGTTGTAGGCGCTAAGGTCTGGATTGATGTGCAGTACAGGTGACTGGCTCTGCGACTTCACGCTCAGCTTACCGACGTCGAAGAAGTCCTCCTCGTTGAGCTTGTGCACCTTTCCGCCGGCGATGGCCAGGTCGTTGAACACGTAGGCGCCGTGCTCGCGGGTGTAGCCGATCCAATCGATGGTGTTGACGGTCTTGAGGTTGTCGAGCTGTAAGCCGAGCATGCGCTCTAACTGCTGCGGGGTGCCGGTGAACATGGCTCCGTTGCACTCGTTGAGCAGACGCTTTTTAAACTCCGGTGCGGCAGTTATCTGCGAGGCGGTGAAGGTTGTCTTGATGGCCTGGGTGTCTGGTCGATCCACGCGGAAGTAGTACCAGGCCTCTTGGGTCACGTCGTTGCGCATGTAGTACAGCGCCTGGAAATTGCAGTTGGCGATGCGCACCACGGAAGTACTTTGGCGCAGAGCCTTGTCCCGCCGTTGCTTGTCGCTGAGCAACTGATCTTCCTGGCGATCAGAGCCTTCCAGTTCGCGTGCGGCGCGCTCGTACTTCTCCAGGTCCAGGTGGAACCAGTACAGGCGGGAGCGGTAGGTAAAGTGGAATTCCTTGCGCTCGTCCCACTCGTACATGAGCAGGCCCTTTTCCTCGGCCGAGTCGGCCAGCAGCAGGGCGCCCTGGTGGCGTGCCTCGTCGAGGTCTTGCTCGATGCGCTTGGCGCGCTCGTCGTCGCCCTCGATGAAGGTCCAGCGCTGATGCAGGTCATTCCAGTCGACCTTTTTGGAGCCGCGCTGCGGGATGACAGCAGCGTCGCACTTGAAGCCCAGTGCGCGGGCCTCCTTAGCCCAGCGGCGCATGTTGGCCTTGGCCACTGGCTCGTTATCCAGCGCCCAGACCAGGCGTGGTAGGCGCTTGTCCGCTTCCTGGCATGCCTTCTTGAGGGCGCGGAGCGACTCCTCGGGGAAGGGGGCGCTGCTCATCATGGAGACGGCAGGGGTGTCATGGTGCAGCAGGGCGATGGCGTCGAAGATGCCCTCGACAATGTACAGCTCGTCGACGTCCACCAGCGTGAGGGAAGGCGGGCACCACCAGACGCCTTTATAGCTCTCGCCCGGTTTGAAGCGGGCCTTCTGTTTGCCGAAGCGCTCGGGGCGGTCGATCAGTCTTTCCCAGTAGCCGCCCTTGTCCAGAGGGAAGCGCACGGTGGCGCTGCCGGCACCGATGTCGCGGCTCCAGTAGTTTTCCTGGGTGAACCAGCCGTCAATGAGCTCGAGGCGGAATCCCCGGGCAAACTGAAGGTAGGCGCGCGCGGTGGCGGTTGGTTCCTCTGCGGTGGACGGCGCCTGCTCGCTCCAGTCGTTGAACAGGTCGCTGTAGAGGTCCTTGACGTGGACTCGGTGGTTGCACGCTTCCGGCCGGCCGCAGATCAGCATCCAGGGCGAGTCGTGGAAGGTGTACAGGGTGTTCTTGCCGCACTTGTGCGCCGGGCATCTGCCCTTGCGCATGTAGTTGGTGCCGGTCATGTGCTTGAGACCGAAGTCGGACTCAAGCCGGCGGAGCACCTCGCCCCTGAGTTTCTCTTGCATCGTCATGGAGTTGCCTTACTGATTGGCGGCAAGGGCGGCTTGCAGCGCGCCGATGGTGCGTTTGTGGCCGGCAAGGGCCGGGTAGTCGTCGAGGATGCGGTTGCTGCGCAGGCCAGCCGGGACGGTTCGGTAGCGGTCGTCATACCAGTGCTCTGTCATGCTCCGGCGCAGCTCGGCGCGCAGGCTGCTGAGCAGCGCTTCAGCCCAGGGCTTGGGCAGGTCCAGCTGGATCGCAACGGCGTTTTGCATGGCGCCTCCTCGGATTGCGGGTGCAACTTCCCCAAACCCACCGGAGTGGGGCTGGGCTTTTGTGGGTTAGCGTGGGGTCGGGTTGGCCAGTTCTTGCAGGAAGCTATGCAGCCTGTTCGAGCTCGGCACCGGAACGATCTTGTTGGTGCGGCGGTCGTGGAAAACGCAAAAGTCCGGGCCGCTGGCCATGTCTATGCCGATCCAGCGGCTGCCCTTCAAACGCTCGGTCATGGCCAGGTGGACGAGGCGGTCGGCCATGAACACGGGCACGTCCCACACGTCGACCAGGTGGTTGACGGCGCGGTCGAACAGACTGTCGTCGTGCAGGTGTTCCTGCTGGTGGCGCTCGATGAAGGCAGCGGCGTTGCTCTGCATGCCTGTGCGGTAGTCGTTTAGCTGTGTGGCTGTGGACTGGGCGAGTTCCATGGCTTAGGCCTCCAGGATCGCGAGCATGTCGAGTTGGTTGGTTTTCTCAGCGCTGTCGCGGATGGCTTGCCTACGTTTTACCGAGGGGGCAACCGGGAGGCGGACCCGGGGCCGGTCCAGACCCGAGGTGGTTAGCTCGTACTCCCAGGACAGGGAGCCGCCGTAGGTGGCGCCGCATCCCAGGTTGGTGCACTCGCCATACATGGTCTTGAAGATAGGCGTCTGCTCTTCCGAATTGCGGATACGCATCCGGCTGCCGCAGGCCGGGCATAGACACTTGTAACCGCCGCCGTGATTGGTGCTCATGAACTCTCCCCGCCGCGAGTGCGGCATTGGCCGAAGCCGAAAAATGCGACGCTTCGTGCGCCTACTTCTGTTCCTGGTTGCCCGGGGTTTTCCGGTGCAACGTGATTACTGCTCCCACCTCGGCGTGCCGTGCGGCAATGTGCGCGCGGTGGGCGGCGATAATGTCGCCGAGCTCGGCCTCGTCGAGGCGGCCATCGGCTAAAGCCTTGGCAATGATCTGGTCGACCTTGCCCTCGGCCACGTCGGTGACCAGGGAGCGCTGGTAGAGGTCCAGGTTGTCGAGGGGGGTATCGTCTGGCATGGGGACGAAAACGCCGCCGTAGAGTCCGGACACGTAGTCGGACAAGAAGCTGGTACCGCCGACCAGCTCTAGCTGGCGAACCTGCTCGTCGGTCAGTGGGCGGTGGCCTGTGTTCTCGTACAGCTTGTTATCAAACTGCTTGAGGTCCAGCCCCAGGTGAGCGGCGGCGCACTCGCGGCCGCCCGGGAAGGCCCCGACGGCGGCCATTACGGCCTTGCGGCGGCTATCAAGAATTGGGCGGGTCATGTTCTCGTTTTCTCCCTGAGCCAGCCGCACTACTGTGCGACCGTACCGTCCTTGATGCCGAGCAGTACGGCAGCACGGTGCGCTTCACCGCGCTTGCCTTTCTTTCGACCGTTCAACAGATCGCTGACCAAATTCTTGTTCAGACGGTGTTTGCGGCTGAAGTCGGCAATGGACACGCCTTGGCGGTCCATCTGCTCGCGGACTTGATCAGGTGTGAGGGGGGCGGGCATAGTGTTCCTATGTGTTCAATCGTGTTCATGTGAGCTTCATTATGCCCAACTACTTGGGCTTGTAAAGGCAATTTGCTTGAAAAATTGTGCATCCCCGGATTTACCCCAATTGAGTGCAGGTGAGCGCCTGCGCGAAGAGCGCTCGCGGCTGGGCTTAAAGCAGGAAGAATTTGCGCAGCTTGGTGGCGTAAATCGCAACACTCAGGGGAGCTATGAAAAGAACGAACGCACCCCTGACCTCCACTATCTGTCGGCGATTTCGGTTCACGGCGTTGATGTACTTTTCGTCGTAACGGGCGTCAGGCTGCTGGCCGCTGCTGGTTCGCTTAGTCCCATGGAATTGAGCCTCCTGGAAGCCTTCCGCACCCTTACCGAGTCCGACCAAGACACGCTTACACGTATGGCCGCGGGCCTAGCTGCAGTAAGCAAAACCACATAGCAAAGAAGGGTCTAGAAATGGATTTCAAGGGTTACCAAACACCTACCTGGCTTTCACGTTTGCGTCGCTCCCTCGTCACTGCCACGGTCGTGCTTGCTCTTGCACCGGCGGGCCAGGTGCTTGCTGCCGACTTGAAGCCACTCCAGTTCGCCACGGTCGGCGAGATGATCGAAGACCTGGGCGACTATTCGGCGGAGAACGGGACTTTCGAGCTGCTATCTACCGAGCCGTTAAAGATCCAACTGGCTCCATCGATAGTTCCGGGCGACTTACCTGAAAACAACGAGCGCGAGATTCGGCGTGCTGCCCTTTACGGTGTTTATCGCACGTTGGTTCACACCGATGCCGACAAGGTAACGTCGATTGCTGTGCCGAGAGAGGTCAACATCCGCGAACAAACTTCAAAGATCCTGAGCAAGCCGTCGCTTTCAATAACTGTCACGCGGGCCCAGGCGCTGAAGGCTGCTGGCCTCTTCCTGAAGGTTCAGTCGGCGGCGGACTTGGTACGCCCCGTTCAGGCCGGCACCATCCAGCTGGATAATTGGGCTCCTAAGTTCCAAGAGGCTTACATGACGGACAAGGGGCAGGTCAGGCTGCTTGAGGCCATTAAAGCCGCTGGCGGAGACTTGGTGAACAACGGCTGAGTAGCCCTGCTTGCATATCTGGAATTGGCATTACCGTCGTGGTTCTGCCAATGAAGGGAGTAAGCAGATGTTGTTGGAATCGATAGCGGTTGACTGTGCGGATGAACTGACTTTGGCATTGCCGGGGGAGCAGTGCTTAACCCCTGAAGAGTGGCTGATGCTGAGACTCTATCGTCAGCTAGAAGAGCATGAACAATGGTTCATCCGCCGGGCAATAGAGGGGTTGATCGCTAAGGATTCAATGCCCGACTGATACAAGAAGGCCCCTTCATGGGGCCTTTTGCTTTTCCTGCATCCGCTTCCACTCTCGATCAAGAGCCCGCTTGGCGGATGCCTTGCTCTGGTAGAGGTGCGTGAGGCGGCGGGGCTTGGTTTGGTCGCCCTTGGTGACCTTATGCTGCTGGCCGGTTTTCTCGTCGCGGTACCAGGTTACAAGGCCGGTGTAGTCGCCTTCGTCATCGGCCAAGTCGCCCAGTTCGTCGCCTTCTGGTAGTTGGGACTCAAGCTCCATAGAGGTGGTGAGGCTGTCGGGCGTGAAGCTGTGGCGCAAATTGCCGCCGAGCCAGATGATCGCGGCGATTTCCGCCTTGATGCCGGTCAGGCTGTAGGTCTGATCCGGGATCAGCTCCGGGCGGCCCCTGGCTAGAGTGTAGCTGAGTGTGGCGGTGCCGCGCTGCAGGCGGTTCCACTCTGCACGGGCGGCCTGCAATGCGCTGGCCTGGTCTGTGAAGCTGTGGCGCAATTCTTTGATGTTCTCGCCGCCGCCGGCGATGGCCTCTTTCTTCTCCGCGCTGTTCACCTCGTAGTAATAGGCCTTCACGCCGGTATAGGAGTCGCGGTCGGCCTGCAGGAAGCGGTGCTGATCGCCGTCTGCTCTGGTGAGTGTGACGTGGGGCAGGGATAGGCCGCTTGCGGTAGTTGCCTTGCCGGTGGGGAGGAATAGCAGGCGGTCTGCCTTCACGGTGGCGATGGCATCATGCTCTCGGCCAAGACGGCTAAGCAGGTTGGCGTCTGACTCGTTGGCTTGGTCTAGGTGCAGCAGCTCGATGCCCGCGAGCACGGCGCTTACCACGGGGGTGAGGCCCTGGGCGGTGGCGATGGCACCGATGACCGTGCCCAGGGTGGTGGCGTCGAAGCTGCGTTCTTTCTTTGCTTTGAGGCCGCCGCGTAGGTCGGCGCTCCGGGCGCGGATGCTGAGCGTGTCCGGTGCGCCGCTGTGCTCGGTTTCGTCCACGGTGAAGCTGCCCTTGTCGATCAGGCCGGTGTCATCCCAGCCCAGCCAGAGGCGCACGGTGGCGCCCCGAGGCGGGATGGCGAGCAGACCGTCGTGGTCGCTGAGGGTGATGTCGAGCTGATCGGCCTCCAGGCCCCGGTTGTCGGTGAGCTCGATGCTGATCAGGCGCGGTTGCTGCCCGCCGAGCAGCAGGGCGGTGATGTCGTTTCCGTCGACCACGACCTTGCAGATCGGCCGCGGATAGGCGGTGAGCTCGCGGTACTTCTGGGCGGCTTGGCCGAGTAGCCCGCCGGCTTGGTTCAGGAGGCTCACAGCAGACCCCCGAGGGCGCCGCGCAGGATGCCGCCGACCGAGCCTATGAGACTGCCGAGCATGTCGATGCGGCCGTCGTCGATGCGCTTGAGGCTGATGGTGAATTCGTAGCGGCGCGGTGTGCCGTCCTCGAAGAATACCTGCTGCGTCTCGCTGATCGAGGTAATAACCCAAGTGCCGTAGATGCGGCCGGTGCCGCCGATCAGGGGCCACGCCTTGCCGGTGTCGGCCATCTTGCGCAGCACGTCAAGGCTGAGCGGCGAGCCGACCAGGCCGGGCAGCAGGGTGCCGGGCAGCGTGATGGTGTCCTCGCCGCGGCCCAGGAACTGGCTGGCCGGGTTGGTACCGATGCGGCTGGTGGACGCGTGGCGCCACTCAGTGGTGCGCTGAAGCTCCTGGTAGGCGAGCGTTGGCAGTCCGAAAACGAACATGCCGAGGGTCATCATCATGGTGGTTTACTCCTGGTCACCCAAACGCGAGCGGATGCGGGCGGCCTTGGCACGCTCGCGTTCGTCTAGCAACTGGTTGAGCATGTCGCGCAGCCCGTCAGTGTCGGTGCCCGGGGTAGCGCTGATTTTGATTTCGATGGTGTCGCCCTGGACAACGATGCTGCTGCCTGAATTGGCCGATAGGGGTGGGCGGTTGTCCATGGCCATGGTTCCGCCGGCAGCCCCGAAGCCGATCGCCCCAGCCGCAACCATTTGCTTGCCCATATTGGTGACGGCAGCCAGCGGCCCCTGCTGGCCCTTGACGAGCCCTTGCTCCAGGCCTGCCATGGTGAAGCCGCCCAGGCTGGCGAATACGCGCGACGGCGAGTGGATGCCCAGCTTCTCTTTGAACCAGGTGATCGTGTTGTCTGCGGCGCCGGTGATAGCACCCTTCACTGCGGCTAGGCCATTGGTGATGCCCTGGACCATGCCCTGCATGAGCATGGTGCCGAACTCGCTGAACTTCCCGGGCATATCGACTCCGAAGTAGTTCATTACGCCTGCGAAGGCGCGGTAGAACAGACCCAGGGGGGAGAAGTTGAGGATCAGCGCGGCGATGCCGGCGAGTCCGCCGTTGAAGCCTTCCTTCACCTCTGCCCAAAGGCCAAGGAAATAGGTCTTGATGGGGTCCCAATATTTGTAGATCAGATAGGCGGCGGTGGCGATGGCCATCACTGCTAAGCCGATGGGATTCATCAACAGCGAGCGGCCGAGCCCGAGTACGGCCTTGCCGGCCCACAGTAGGGCACTGCCAATGCCTTTGATAGCGGTGACTGCAGGGATGCTCTTGATGCCGATGAGCGTGAGGCCATAGCCCAGCATTGCGAATGAGCCGAGAAAGCTGGCTAGACCATTGGTGATGCCCTGGGCCATGCGCTGAATGAGCATGGCGCCGAACTCGCTGAACTTGCCAGGCATCTCGACGCCGAAGTAGCCCATCACGCCGGCGAAGGCGCGGTAGAACAGGCCCAGTGGGGAGAAGTTGAGGATCAGTGCAGCGATGCCGGCGAATCCGCCGTTGAAGCCTTCCTTCACCTCTGCCCACAGGCCCAGGAAATAAGCCTTAATGGGGTCCCAATACTTGTAGATCAGGTAGGCGGCCGTGGCTATGGCCATCACGGCTAGACCGATGGGGTTCATCAGCAGCGCACGGCCGAGCCAGAGCACGGCCCTTCCGGCCCACAGCAGAGCGCTGCCCATGCTTTTGACGGCAGTGACAGCCGAAAGGCTCTTGATGCCGAGGAGTGTGAGGCCGTAGCGCAGCATGGCAAATGGGCCGAGGAAGCTAGCCATGGCCAGAGTGACGGCGCCGAAGCCTGCGGCCAGCGCGGCGATGCCGGCCACTGTTTTGAGGATCTGCCCGGCGAGCGCAGGGTTGGCCTTGACCCATGCGGTAACACGGCTGGCCACACGGTTGAAGCTCTCGATCAGCTCGATGAGGGTCGGGCGCAACGTCTCGCCTAGGGTGGAGCTGAGACTGAACGCCCTGTTCTTGGCCATCTCTAGACGGGCCGAGAGGAGCTCAGCGCGGATGTCCGCCTCGCGCTGCATGGAGCCTCTGCCCGCTTCGTCGTTGGCTAGGGCAAGCTGGCGGCGGTACTCGCCCATGTTCTGTGCGAGCTTGGATGCGTCGTCGCCGAACTCCTTGCCGAACAGCTGAGTTGCGACGCTGAGCTGCTGGGTTTTCGGCAGCTTGTTGATGGCGTTCAGCACGTTCTGCAGAGTTTCCGTGGCATTGGTGGCCATGCCGTTCTGCAGCGCCTCTGCCTCAAGTCCCACCGCTTTCAGCCCTTCCTGGAAGCGCTTGGGCTGTTGGGTGGCGATGGCGAGCTCGCGGATCATCGCGTTGGTGGCGGTGCCGGCGACTTCGGCGGTAGCACCGAGACTCAGGAACGTGGAGCCCAGGGCTGCGGCGTCTTTGTAGCTCATGCCGACCGAGGCGGCGACGCCAGCGGTGCGCTGGAGGACGTCGATGATGTCGGCGCCTTTGGACTTGGCGTTGTCGTCCAGGTAGTTGATGGCGTCGCCGAGCTGGTCCACGTTCTTGATCGGCACCTTGTACAGGTCTGCGATGCGCGCCAGGTTCTCGCCGATCTGGTCGGCCGGCAGTTCGAATGCAGTGGCGGCGTTGGCGGCGACCTTGGCGAAGCTGAGCAGGTTGTCTTTGCCTTGGACGCCCATGCGTGCTGCGCCTTCCACAAGAGCGGCGATTTCGGTGGTGGCCATTGGAATACGTTCGCCCATGGACTTGATGGCATCGGCCATTTCGAAGTAGGTGGCTGTGAGCTGGCCGTTATCGTCGCGCGCACCTGATACCTGCTTGGCGACGCCTGCCATGGCGTCCTCGAAGCTCATGTAGTCCTTGACTATGCTTAGCACGGGTGCGCCCATTGCCGCCCCGGCAGCCGCCGCACCAGCGCCGGCGCCGGCCATGCTGCCGGCAAATTGTTGAGTTTTATCGTACCTGGCACGGGCATTTGCCAGCCGCTTTGACTGGGCAGCCAGGCGTTGCATGCGCTGGGTTTGCTCACTGATCTGTTGATTGGTACTTGCGATGCGGTCGCGGAGTTCGCGCTCGCCCTGGACGAGGTTGCGTGTGCTGATACCGGCGGCGCTGAGCTTGCTTCGTAGCCCCTGCAGCTCGGCCTGCTGTTCCTGGTGCTTTTGCTTGAGGGTAGTTGCGGCGCGGATGGCGTCGTGCATGTCCGCCGTCATCTGCTTGGTCGGCGCGCCGGTGGCAGCTATCTGGCGGCCGAGTTCCTTCACTCGATCACGCGCGCCCTGGAGGGCGGTTCCAGTGTTGGCGCTGATGGCGCGCAGACGTTGCCAGCTGCTGACATCGTTCTGCGTAGCTTGCAGCTGCTTGAGTTGGTCTCGGGATTCCTTGAGTGCACGACCGAGGCCGACGCTTCCTTGCATCACTGCGCGGATGGGGCGGGTGGCACGGTCGATAGCCTGGAGGATCACCTCCATTCTCAGATCACTGGCCATCGCTTTTCTCCCAGCGGCTTCTGGCCCGCTCGCGCCATTCCATCAGTTCCGACAGGGGCAACGGGTCCAAGTCCGCCGGCCCCCAGTGAAAGACCATGGCCAGGTCGGCCATGGCGTCTTCTACGCGACGAGGACAGCTTCCTTCGCCGATCTCTGCAGCAAAAAACCTGCAATAGCCAGCCCGCACTGGAACAGGTCCGCGGGGTCCATGCGGCCGACCTCGATGTCGGTGAGGCTGGGCGTGCTGATGCGCGGCAACACCTTGCGCAGGGCGAGTACGTCCATCTGTGCCAGGTCGGACAGGGTCATGCCGCGCAACTCGCCGCTCATGGGTTTGCGCAGAGTTACCTGATCGATCTTCTGCTCGCCGCGGATGATAGGGGTGTCGAGGTTGATGACTTCTTCGTTGGGGTTCTTGCTCGGATCCGCTGCCGGCGCTGCAGCGGTGGCGCGGTCGTCGTGCTTGGCTTCTGGAGTCTGCATGGGGTGGTGCTCCTTGGTTCAGGGGGTGAAGCCGGCATGCGCGCCGGCGGTTAGCGGATTAGAGACCGATGTTCTTGCGGTGCGCGGCGAGCAGGTCTTCGCCGTCGACGATGAACACGAAGTTCAGAAGGTCGATTTCGGTGATGACCTCGCTGTCGACGGTGAGCTTGTAGTAGGTGCAGGTGGTGCTGATCTGATGCTCGGTGTCTTCGCCCGGGGTGGACTCGCCGAAGTCGATCTCCTCATGCCGGCCGCGCACGGAGATTTCCACGGAGCTAGTGCTGCCGTCGTCTTCGCGCTGAACAGAACCGGCGAAGCGCAGAGCAATGCCATCGGCACGAACCGCGCCGAACTGGCGCAAGGCGAGCAGGTCCCAGCCGCCCAGCGTCCAGGCGAGGACGATGCCGTCATCACCGAAGCCGAGGTCGACCTTGACCGGGCCGTCCATACCGCCGCCGCGGTAGGTCTCCATCTTGCGGGCCAGTTTGGGCAGGGTGACAGTCTTGGCGATTCCGCCGTAGAGGTTACCGTCGTTGAACAGGTTGAAGTGCTTGAGCTTCTTGGCTAGGGCCATGGTATGGCGCTCCTATAGCGCAGTCGGGGCAGCGCAAGTGAATTGGATCAGGCCTTGACGCTCTCGGCGAAGGTCATGAGGTAGCGGTCGGTGATCCGCTGGCGGAACAGCAGGTTTTCCAGCGGTGGGACGGGGGTGTAGTCATAATCGAGGAAGAGCTTGCCGGCCTTGAGAGTGGTGGCGTCGTTGGCAGCCGGGTCGAACCAGCACTGGCCGTCGATGAGATAGCCACCGGTTTTCAGCTCGCGGAACTTGGCGTTCACGCCTTCGATGATGTCTTTGACCAGGCTGGCGTGCATGGGCTTGTCCACTGCCCAGAAGTGGGCCTCGGCCATGGTGTCGGCCAACACCTGGGCGGTGCGGGTGTAGTTCTCGAAGGCGAACAGTGGGTCGGCGCTGGTAGTGCGGTTGCCCCAGAAGCGGAAGCCTTCGCGACGGATAAGGGTGGTGACCTCCGCTGCGTTGAGCAGGCCGGCGTCGGTAGCGGGGTTCTGCAGGTCCCAGAAGATGTCTTTGGACAGGCCCGATACGCCGTTGACCGGCACGTTGGACAGGGTTTTGTGCCAACCGACTTGCTCGTCGATCTTGGCGCGCAGGCCCAGGGCGCGAGCGACGGCCGAGGCCGGTGCGTTGGCACTGGTGGCGGTGTCCCAGTTGACGAAGTCCGGCCAGATGAGCATGAGCTCGCGGGAGCCGAAGCCGTCACGATAGGCGATGGCCTCAGAGACGGTCTCGCAGTCCCAGGCGCTGGCGTAGGAGAAGGCGCGCATCTGCTCGGCAATAGCCGCCAGTTCGGTGGCGACGGCGAGGTTGTCCAGACCCGGTACTCCCAGGATGCGTGGGCGCACGCCGAGTTGCACTTCGGCCGCCAGCAGGGCCTTGAGGCCGGTGTACTGACCCTGGGCGGTGACACCGCCGATGATTTTGGTGGTCTGGTTCGCTTCCTTGGCGGCGGCGTCGGCGCCTTCGCCGTCGGCCACGCGGACCACAACTGTGACGGGGTTGGCCTGGTCAGCGATGGCGTCCAGGCTGCGGGCTAGGGTGCCCAGCTCGCCGGCTTTGCCGGAGGCGGTAAGCACGTCGGTCAGCAGCACCGGGGTGTTGAGCGGGAAGGTAGCCGCGTCGGCGTCGCTGCCGGTGCAGACCATGCCCACCACGGCGGTGGCGATAGTGCGAATTGGGCGGATGCCCTCGTTAATTTCGAGGACGCGAACGCCGTGATGGTAGTCGGTTGCCATTGGGCTGCTCCTGGTGGGCGTGATGCCGTTTCAGTGAACCTTGAGAGTGACGCGCGCGCGCAGGCGGGGCGAGCTGCGGGAGGTGTAGCGGGTCGCGCTACAGGACGCACGGGGAAAACCGGCTCGGAGGGCTTGTTCCAGGTGATGGAATGACCGTGAACAGGCTGCCGCGCTCGCCGATTGGGCGAGCGAGGGGAGTGGAGGGGTTTGGTTATGCCAGAAGAAATAGCAACTTATTGCGCGCCCTGGCTTTCAGGCCACGGATATCGCGCTTGGATTTCGTGGAAGCGGGCAATGCCGGCATCTCTCACGGCCTCCCAGCCGGCCTCGCCCATAGTCTGCATGCGGTTGGCTTCAGCGAAGTAGCGATCAGATCCCAAAACAGGCTCGGCATAGGCTGCTAAACGCAGACGTTCGACGTCCTCTCGGGTTTGGGGAGCTGAAGGCAACGGCTGTTTAGTTATCTTTCCCTCGGTAGTGATCGACCAAACACCGTCGGTCTCCTGGATGAGCCTTAGCCATAACGCACTATCAACTTCGACAGCGCCTTTCGGGATCTCATGAGTGCCCTTAATCAGACGTTGGTGAAGAGTTCCGTCAGCGTGAAAGGTTGCGTAGTTCATGTCTTTGTCCTCAAGTACCTACCGCGATAAAACTCAAACCCGCAGAGCCCGTGACTCCGGTGTTGTAGGTCGTAAAATGGTCTACAAAGACGGCGCCCGAAGAGCCTGCTGCGCCATCGCTCAAGCGAACACTGTAGTCACCTGAGACATTGTTGTTGTACGCCCCAACGACTACAGCACCGACATCGTTTGGGAATGGAATTGGAAAGTAAGTCGTGTTGACCACGGAGCCTTTCAGCGTGACCCCCGCGTTCCATTGAACAATCCAACCACCTAACCAGGTTGGGAATACGATGTACCCGACCCGCCCAATCAGAATCCTAAATCCCCAGCGCTGCTTTTTCGGTGTCACGATGGTGCTGTCATCGCTGCCGGCGTTGACTACGTTCTGTGGGGCAATACGTGCAAGGCCCATCGCGCTCTCAGTGGCTTGGATGACTTTCGCGGCAATTGCCTGAAAGACACGCAGAGCGCTCATAGGCTTGTTGGTATCTGCCCCTGTTTCGGCTTCTACCTGGCTGGCGAATGAAACACCGTACCCGGCCAGCGTGTTGGGGGTACCCGTCAAGGCCGAAAACTTGAGTCCTGTCAGACCCGAACCGACACCGGTGATCGGGCCGGTGATATCGACCCCGTTGGAGGTGACTCGAACACCATTGCCACTGCCCCACGGCGCAGATCCGAGCCCCATGAACACCGAGGTGATGGTGTTGTAACTTCCGGTAAAACCAAGCCCGCCTTTTTCGCCTCCGTTGCTCCCAGCGATGAGGCCGCTTGCCCAGTACGGCGAGCCTACAGGTTGGATGTAGATTGCCTTGGCATCGGCCATGTTGATGGAGTCCAACAAGTTGCCGCCAACTAGGCCCATATCTTGAAATGTCGAAGGGTTATCGCCGCCAACGACAATGCCGCGCTTGTTGATGTTTACCCGCGTGTACCTGCCCTCTGGCCGGGATTCCGGTAATACGTTGAGAAACCAGGTGTCTACATATTCCCGCGTTGCTAGGACCACCGAGGGATCAATTTTCAGCTCGACGTTTGAGGTGTTGCTGACGATCAGGTTGATCCGAATGACTTGGGTGCGACCAGAGCCCTGGGTAAGCAGGGGTTTAAACGTCGGTGCGCAGTTGGCAATGGCGACCAGGTCCCCGGCTGCATCGTAAAGGCCGATTTCACGAATCCACCAGCCACCGATGCTTTCAGGGATGATTTGCTCGGCGATGATGACGCTCGCGTTCTTCGGATCGACCTTCACCTGGTTGAGTGGTGCACGTCGGCGCTCATTGATCAGCTTCGTTTGCGTGCGGCTGGGAATCGGGTCTGTACCGTTGGCGTCACCGACACCCATCTGGGCAAAAGTCCACGGCACGCCCAACGCATCGGCGTTGGCTTGCTTGGCCTCTCCGACTGCGGTCAGGATCGCGAAGAATTGGCTGTTTTGGTCGGTCATGGGTAGATGTCCATTGTGTCGATGTGATGTTCGCGGCCACCGACGGCAAGGTAGCCGCTGACATCGATGTCGCGCTGAGTCGGTGGGTAAACACTGAGTTCGTCGCCTTCGTAAACACTGACCCCGATAAAAGCTGTGCCGGTGCTTTCCAGGCTGATGGTCAGGCCGGTTAGGTGGCGGCTTAACGGCTTAGCGTCGTCGATCAGCCAAGTGAGCTCCTGATACATGGCCTCGGTGATTCCGGTGTCGAGCACGCCGATCAGCAGGCGGAAAGTGCCCCGCACGCCCACGGGCACTTCCTCCCACCACTCACGCACCTCGATCAGGTAGCCCAGCGGTTCGACCACGCGGCGCAGCGCGCCGATGGTTCCCTTACGAGAGTGGACGAAGTAAGCGGCCTTAATAGCGTTGCGCTTCGCGCTCTCGGGCCAGGACTGGGACCAGCGGTCGACCGAGAAGGCCCAGGCCAGGTAGGGCAGCAGCGCCACGGGGCAGGCGTCCGGGTTCCAGAGGTCGCGCAGTGGCACAGGCACACGCTCGATCTGCGCCAGAGCCTGGGCGGCAAGGCGCTCCAGCTCGGTGGCGTTGCCCGGCAGTAGGTGCGCGACCATTACTCGGCCACCGTGACGCTGTAATCAGTGCAGTAAGGCGCCTCGGTGAGGCTGGCGACGACGTCAGCCCAGCCGGGCAACTCAACGCGCTTGACGCCCTCGATGTGCAGAGCGGCGTCCAGGGCGGATCGGTTTATCTCCTGGCCGAGGCGACGGCGGGCGTTGACCAGTGCAGCAAGGCGGGTCTCAGCGGCGGCGCGAACTGGCTCGGATTCGGGGCCAGAACTATTCAGGTAGAGCACGGCCTCCACGGTGTAGGGCAGCTCCTTGGCGCTCTGTACGGTGAGGCGGTCGGCCACTGGCCGGCGGTCTTCGTCGCTGAGATAGGCGGCGACCACGGCGAGCAGATCGGGCGTTGCGGTGCCGTTGCCCAAGGCGCTCTGTACGGTGACGACGACCTCGGCCGGCGCCGGGCTGATCGCCGAAGCATCGGCGACGCGACCATCTGCGCTGCGGGCATGGAAAATGTAGGCGTTGCGTGGGCCGGCTGTGCTGAGACCTTCCATTGCCATCTGGATGCGCTCGCGCAGGCTCTCATAGTCCTCCAGAACAGCCGCCACCGGAGGCACTGCAGACGGGTTGGCCGGTGTTATGACCAGGCGCACGACGTTGAAACGGGCGCCGATCTGCTCCAGGTCCGCGCCCTGGGCGAAGGGTAGCAGCACGGAAAGAGCGGCCTCGTTGACACGCTGGCGGAGTAGCGTTTCGCGATAGGCGCTCTCCTGAAGCAGCTTGGTGAGCGGCTCGGATTCCAGGGCGAGGGTGGCGGCCACCTCGGCCTGCTGATCGGCCGGCCAAAGGCTGACGGCGTATGCCTTGCGCTCGGCGAGGATCGCCTCGTAGTCGATCTGCTCGACTACGACGGGCGCTGGCAGTCGACTGAGATCGATAGGGGTAAAGGTGGTGGTCATGTGGAGGCCCCCAGGCTCAGCGGTACGCGCAGGCTGAGCGCTTCGTTGGTGTCGGTGACGGTCCCCTCGACGTCCAGTACGGCGCCGCCCGGTTCGTCGGTGGGGGTGAGTTGCACGCGGCTGAGGCGGATGCGTGGCTCCCAGCGCATGAGGGCCATGGCGATGGCCGCATAGGCTTGCAGGCGGGTGGCGCTGTTGAGCGGCCAGTCCATGAGGTCTGCCATCGGACTGCCGTACTCCCGGCGCATGATGCGGCTGCCGAGCGGCGTGGTGACGATGTCGGCGATGGATTGAGCCAGGTGCTGGCGGTCGCGGAGGGCGCGCCCGGTCTTGGTGCTCATGCCGATCATGGGGTTGGCCCTTCCGAAACGGCGGTGCCTTTGGTGATGCCCTTGGTGCGGTGTTTGCGCAGGCTGATGTCGGCGGCGATGACATCCTCGCTAACGTTCACCGTCCCGGTAACGTGCTGATTTCCGGTCTGGGTGTAGTCACCGTTGTGAGTGATAGGGCCGTCGATCTGGATGCCACCAGTGCTGACTAGGTGAGTGACGCCGCCGTCGGGCAGGATGGCGCGGAGCACATGCGCAACGAAGTCGTACTCGACAACAGCGCCGTCTGGATAGGTACGGCGATGCAGGCCCTCGCGGTCGCCGTTGGCCGGGTTGGCGTCACTGAACAGGCCGACCAAGGCGACTCCCTGGGCGAGCACGCCGGATGGGCTCAGCAGGACGACTTGCTCGCCGACGGTGGGCGGGTTCCATTCTTTAGAGGTGCCTGCGCGCAGTGCCAACCAGGGCAGCCAGATGGTGGTAATTTCCCCGGATTTCACGCGCACACGGGCCTTGGCGACGTCGACCTGGGCGATGGTGCCGAGACGGACGAGGTTTTCGATGAGGCGGGCAAGTTCGGCGAGTTGGTTCATGCCGCTGATGTTGCAGCTCGCGCGCGCGGGGTGCACTTGCCGTGGGCTGTAGCGGGGCGCGCTACAGCGCGATGTCAGGCGGTGAGGTGGGTCAAGAGGCGGTCGCGGATCATTTCGAGGTCGACATCGGTGAAGCCGAGCAGCTCACGGCGGTCGTACTGCACTTCGGCCTGGCCGCGCCCGGGGCGGTCGCGTAGGCCATACTGGTGGACGCGGGCGATGCGTGAGACACGGCCGGCGAAAGCGATGGCGATGGTATTGGGGGTGCTCTGCAGGCGCAGGTACTTGGCCTGGCGCAAACGGGTGAACATCTGGCGCTTGATGCGGCCGACCTTGCCGCGCAGTTGGCGGGGTTTGCGGGTGGCGTAGGGGGTGCCATCCGGGTTGCGCTGGGCGGCGATGCGCTTTTGCTGATTGCGGCGCAGCTCGCGGCCGATGTTGTTGCCAAGTTTGCGGCGCTCGCCAGGGGAGAGCTTGGCGAGCAGCAGGCCGGCCCACTCTTCCAGAGCGTGGAGGTTGTCTGTCACAGCTCGAAGTCCGGCTCTTCGGGGTGGCTGATGTTGAGGCTGCCATCATCCAGACGCTTGACGATGACGCGCTCGGTGAGCGGCAGCTTGAGGGACATATCGACCTTGCCGCCGTCCAGGATGTCGGCCTCGAAGGCGATGGCATCCTTGCCGCGCTCCAGGTTGGTGAGCAGCTCCGGCTGCTGGCGGCGCAGCCACTCCAGCACCGGGATGAACACGCTATCCGGATGGCCGGCGAAGTCGGTGAGCAGGACCTGCAGAGTGTAGGTGTATTCGAAGGACAGACCCTTAGCCGCCGTGCAGCGGACGCTGCCGGCGTCGATGAAGATGAGCAGCCGGTCGGGGTTCTTCTTGAGGCCTGCGACGGCGGTGAGCAGGTGCTCGCGGAGGCTGTTGGGTTTGTTCATGGATTGGCTGCCTTCTGCTGGCACTCGTAGACCATGTCGACCTTGGCTGCGCAGGCTGCCCAGTCGGCCTCGGTGATGTCCTGGTCGTCGAGGAGCTCGCCGTTGGTGGCCGGATCAGTCGCGCTCAGGGTGCAGCGCGTTACGGCCGGACAGCCAGTCACGATATGCGTCTGCTCCGGTGATGGCGGGACGCTGCCGCAGGCGGCGAGCAGCAACAGGCAACTGAGCAGCAGCCCATTCGCGTAGTTCAGCGTTTTCACGTTTCAACTCCTTGATCTGTTGCTTGCGGACGTCCAGCTCGCGGCGCAGGTCCTGGCCAGTCTGTTGCAGCGTGGTCTGGGCCTGGCGTTCGTCTGCCAGGTTGGTGCGCAGGGTGGTGATGGTGGTGGCGTCGCGCTCGACACGGGCGTTGACGGTAGCCAGCTTTTCCTGGGCCAGGGCGGTGCGCCCCTGCTCGGCCTGGCTGCGTTGGTGGAGTCCCCACAACAACAAAGCCAGTGCGCTAAATAACGCAATCACGGCCGCAATCTGGCGCAGTCGGCTCATGCGAACACTTCTCCCAGGCAGAGCCGGCGGAAGTCGTCGGGTGCATAGAATGCGCGCCACTCCTTTACATCAACCTCAGCATCGGAGGGCCAGTAGAACCGCTCGAATCGCCCTCCAGCGGCCTGAATGAGCTGTAGCAGTGTGTCGTCTTTGGATGAGCAATCACCGAGCTTGCGAAGGAAGCGCGCTGTGGTGGCGTAGTAGCCACCTGGTCTGACTTTGACATTCTTCAGCCAGTCAAACTCATCGTAGAACCAGGTGTAGGCATCGGCGTTCAGGCCGGCAGGGAAGGGCTGGCCGTCTTCAACGACCAGAGCATGCGGCAATACTTTTTGGATTTCCGGTACCACGCCACGGATGGTGACGAAGCACACCTTCCGTCCAAGATCCAGCTGCGCCTGGGCCAGCTTCACCAAGCGAGCGGTCTTGCCAGTCATGCGCGGGCTGATATCGAGATAGGCAATCTTTTTCATGCTACCTCCTGCCCACAACCGCAGTTTGCGTGCTGCTCATAGGCGCGTTCGAGCTTTACGTCGTAGAGGTTTCGGGCGTAAGCCGGGCCGTTATAGGCCTTGGCGAAGGCTGGCCACTTCTTACCCTTGAGAGCCTTCAGCAGGGCTGGGTCGGCTTCGATGAAGCGGACGAACGCCTCGAACTGCTGGTTTTCATCCTGGCTCATGAGACGGACGAACTCGTCGACGCTGGCGTAGCCCAGGCGCTCGGCGTGGTAGCCCATGATCTGGAAGGCGCCCCAGCTCGCCGACTCGTTGGCACAGAGCGTGTCGATCATGCGGGCCTGGGCCAGGCGTTGGTGCTCCCCGGCGCCGCCGATGTAGCCGCCGGGCTTGGTGTTGACCAGGGCTGGATACTGGGCGGCGAGCTCGTCGGCGTGGCGGCGCAGAGCGGCCTGGTCATCACCTTCGGCGCGCGGCAAGGCCAGGCGTCGGTGCATAACGTGGCGCTCGAAGAGGATCTTCGGTTTGCCGGTGGCCAGGAAGCCGGAGCCAACGCTCTCGACCTCGTTGACGGCGTAGATGGCGGCCAGCTCGACGCCCAGTCGCTTAGCCGCTGCCGCTAGGGTCGCATTGCGCAGTAGCTTGCTGCAGTCGGTGCCGCCTAGTGCGGCGAGGGTCTTCTCGCCGGCCTTGCCATCGACCACCAGGCCAATCTTGGCTTGATACGCGCGGACGGCCTTTTCGGTTTCGTCGCCGTAGTCGCCATCGGTGACCAGCTTGGAGCCGTGCGCGTTGAGTTGTTGCTGCAGGCGGCGGACTGCAATGCCTTTGTCGCCGTGTTTGAGGGCTTCGGTCATAGCTGGTCTGCCTTGCGGGTAGCGATGCGTTTGAGACTGGAGCGGACGTAGTCGGCGCCGAGCAGACCGACCACACCACCGAAAAAGGGGGCGAACTGCTCAGGGATGCCGAACAGGGCCAGGCCGTTGGTCACTGCCAGGGTGATGAGGCCGCAGATGAAGCCTTCGCCAAGGGCACGACGAAGGCTGCCGCCGGAATAAATGAAGCGGGCCGAGGCGAGCAACGCCGAGAGCACGGCGGCATATATGAGTGGGTGGTGCTGCTCCATCCAGGCGAGCAGCATGGCCCAGGTTTCGGGGCGATCAGGCATCTGTGACATTCCTTGCGTCCTGTGGAAGAGAGCGGGCGAGCTGCACGAATGGCAGGCGGCTGAAGAGGTTGTCTTCGCCTTTGTACGCGGTGAGGTAGATCAGTCCCATAGGTTCACCACTTGGCGCTGTTCGGGTTGAGGGGCGGCGTCCGGCAGGATGACGGTGGTGCCGTGGGGGATGATCGGGCCTAAGTCGGCGAGGCCTGGATTGGCGTCGAGGACGGCCTCGGTGACGCCCGCAGTACGGCCGTAGTAGTGCCAGCAGAGGCTGTCGACGGTGTCGCCCTGGGCGGCGATTACGGTGGCCATCAGTCGCGCCCCTGTTGTTCGACTTGGTCGGGATAAACCCAGGGGCCGTCCTCTGAGACGAGCGCGCCTGGTGATCGGCCGGAGTCGACTTCACGGGAAACGGCGTATCCCAGCGGGTGCATGATTTCGCGGTTGATCCGCTCCAGCAGCCCGAGGCGGGAAATTTCGTTCCAGTCGATGATCTTGGACTTGTTCATCAGAGCAGCTCCACGGTGGCGTGGCTGATGCCAAGGATGGTGCGCAGGGCCTTGCGCGCGTCGCGCCGCAGCTGATCGGGGCTGCTCTCTTCTTCGGTCACCTTCTGCTCGCCGCTGTTCGTCGCGTCGAAGCTGTTGTAGCGCTCGATCAGCTCTGCCAGAGCTCCGCAGTAGATGACGCGGCGGTAGAGGTGCAGCCACTGGCTTTCGCCCTTTATCTTCTCGGCTGGCACGTCGGCCAGCGTGGCGTGGCCTTCGGCTTGGCGCGCGGCGCGGTAGGTGGCGAGCTCGCGGTTCGCCTCGATCATGACGTTTACGGTGGCCACTTCGAGACGGTCGTCAGTGACGCTGGAGTCGATACGCATGGCGGCGCGCAGTTGCTGGCCGTCGATCTCCGGCCAGAAGTCCGCGTTGCTGATCGGGTAGGCGGCGCTGGTGTCGCCGCCCGCAATGAATCCGCTCATGGTAGGGCCTTGAATTGGTGGGCGGTGGTCGGGGCTTCACAGCGCGGGAAGGAGTCACCCTGCTGATCCGCCCCGAGCCGCCCGGGTGCGGGGGACCGCTCGGTTAGCTGGCAGCACCAGCGTGTTTCTTGAG
Source organism: Pseudomonas sp. S4_EA_1b (assembly GCF_016307435.1). Taxonomy (NCBI): domain Bacteria; kingdom Pseudomonadati; phylum Pseudomonadota; class Gammaproteobacteria; order Pseudomonadales; family Pseudomonadaceae; genus Pseudomonas; species Pseudomonas sp. S4_EA_1b. Next base: position 27,526 of record NZ_JAEILC010000038.1, read on the forward strand.
GAGGCGCTCAGCGCGCTCCAAGTCTTTCTTGCCGCCGCAGCTGTTGTGCTGCTGGATGGCGCTTTTTAGTAGGTCAATGCCGGCCTGAATCTGGCCAGGGTGGCCTGGGTTGTTCTCGTCCAGGCCGACCAGAGTGGAACGGCCCAGGGCGAGGGTAAGCTTGGCGCGAGCTTCGTCCGGCATGTCCTGTTCCGCGGTGAGCACAGCAGTGCGGGTCAGGATGTCGTGCGCGAATACGCTGCCGGCCTTCTGGGCCGTCAGTGCGGCTTCTGCCACTTCCTCGGCCACCAGGCAGCCGGTGGTGCGGTTGAAGCGGTTCGGCGTCTGCAGGTTGTGGCGGATGACGTACTCGGCGATGTCCAGGCCGCCGGCGTAGTCGCCCGCGTCGAAGCGCCAGACCATGATGGTGACAAGCACGTCGTCCTGGGCACCCTGGCCGGCGGCGAGGACGCCGTCGACGTAGGGCACGTATTCCGGGAGCAGCTCACCCTTGACCTTCGCCTTGTTCTGTTGCGACTGGACCTGCTTGAGGCGCAATTGATCCTGCTGAAGCTTGGCGAGCATGAGCTCGTAGCTGGTGAGGCCATCCATAAGCGCTGCGGGCGCGGTGCGCGCCGCCTCCTGGGCGGCACGCTTGCGCAGTTGGGTGCTTTGAGCAAGGGTCAGGGCCATGGCTTATGCCTCAGTCGGGGCTGGGTAGGTCATGGCCTCGACGTTCTCCACCAGAGCAACCGCCTCGAAGTCCTCGATGACGTAGGCGTCATTGCTGGACTGGTAGTCAGCAATGCGGTCGTACTCCGGTTCGTCTTTCAGGTGGCGTCGGCGGGCGTCTTCCTGCCAGTAGATGGAGAGGTTCTTGAGGAAGGTGACCAGCACGGTTCCTTCCGGGAAAAACGGGGCATCGACCACTGGCAGGCCGCCGAGACGGGCGCGGCTGACGATTTCCTGTGCGGCGTTCTCTTCCTGGTTGGAGGCTGCGCCTTTTTCCACCGCCTTGAGCAGCTTCTCGTGCATCAGGTCGCGGCTGACCAGTACCACCAGGTCGGGACGGCTACGGTGCCACGGGGCGAGCATTTGGATGGCGTCGAACACCAGGCCGTCGAGGGTCTGGTAGTCGCCACTGATTCCGGTGTCGACGCCGGCCACCTTGATCACTTTGGTGCCGCCTACGGTAACTTTGCCAGCGACCGCGCCCTCATCCATAACGTGATCCGCGGCGCCTTCCCGGATCTTCTGCAGCCAGCCTTTGTTGACGTCCTGCAGCAGGGGGTTGTTAGCGCGGTCGGTAGCCAATGCCGCACTGGTACCGTTGAATCCGATCATGATGCGGTCGAGGGACTGGCGCTCGATGATGGCGTTGGTCAGGCGTACCTGAAAGTCAGGGAACTTGGCCCAGGCGTCGAGTAGCGCGTAGGGGAACGCGGTGTCGAAGTTGGTTTGCTTGCAGGCGTACACGTCCTTGGTCAGTTTGGAGACGTCGGCCGGGTTGCGGCGGTTGCCCGCTGCGGTATTGGTGCGGCTGGCGATGGGACCATTGACCCCGGCGAGCAGGGCTTCGCCTGTTTGCTCGTTGACGCCGATCAGGTTGATGGCCTTGAGGAAGGCGCTGGATTCCTGCATGGCAGTTTCCAGCGTCTGCTGAACGCTGGGGGCGACGTTGAATTTCTCGGTTGCACTGGCAACGCCGTTGAGCAGAGCGATCTGCGCGGCCAGGGCGGTGAAAGCGAGGCGGGTTACGTTACGCATTAGGTGTTCTCCGGGTGCGGGCTGGGTGGTGTCAGAACTTGGTCAGCACTTTGCCGTCGCCGCCCGTAGCTGGTGGGCGGTGCTGCTGGCTGTGGTCTTCGGTGTCACCCAGGCGCTTGAGCAGGTCAGCGAATTCGCCGGCCAGTTTTTCGTGGGCGGTTTGCAGAGTGTTGAGTTTGGTCTGCTCGGTGGTGAAGGCTGTGCCCTGGTCCTTGGCGTGGTTGGCGAGCGCCTCAACGGCTTCCGTCAGCTCGGAGAATTGGGCGTCATCCTTGACAGACTTGTCCTTGCTCTTGCCGAGGGCATCCATGACCCGGTTAAACAGGCCCAAGGCCTTGTTTTCCGTTTCTGCGACTTCCTCGAATTTGATTTCAGTCTCCAGGGCCTCGGTGAACATCGAGGTTGCGGAGTAGTGGCGATCCTTGAATGGGCTGGCGTCTGGCTTCTGCGCAGAGAATGCGAGCACGTCGGTACCCAGGCTTGCTGGCGAATCGGTCACGGCCAGGCCGACGATGTAGGCCTCGCCGCTGTCGGCGAAGCTCTCGTCGATTTCGATGGAGGTATAAATCTTCTGCTTGGCCTTGTTCATGGCCACCAGCTCAGGGGTTGGTTCGATCTGGGCGAACAGGGCGAGCTTCTTCTGACCGGCGATCTCAACCTCTTCAGTCTTGACCGCCGTGATGTCGCCGTAGGCTTTGAAAGGGCTGTCCGGTAGCAGGCTGCGGAAGTGTTCCAGCCATACGCGGGCGCCATAGGTGTTCTGGCTGAAATTTTTGGCGGCTTGCTCCAGCCAAGTGCGCTCGATCTTGCGCTTATCGCTGGTGGCGCCTTCAACGGCGACACGGAACCAGTTAGAGCGGAATTTCTGGGCGGGGGCGTTGCTTGCGGCCATGTGGGCTGTCCTCGATGCGTTGGCGGCGGTTGCCGTTGCGTTGAGGGCATGGTCGACAGTGGAGGAACGCGCGGCAACGCTCTGAGCTTGTAGCTGGGCGCGCTACAGGGCGCGGAGTTAGGGGCTCGCGCGCGTGAGCGGCAGCATCTGCGTCATGAATGCAATCGCCCAGCCGACCACCGATCCGCGCCGCCACGCCAAGTTCCTGTATTGGACGGGCTGGCGCATCACCGATATCGCCGATTATCTCAGCGAGAAAGAGAAGACCCTGCACAGTTGGAAAGCACGGGACGAGTGGGACCGGGCGGACAACGTGGAGCGGATCGGCGGGGCGCTGGAGGCGCGCCTGGTGCAGCTGATCCTCAAGGATGGCAAGACCGGCGGGGACTTCAAGGAAATCGACCTGCTGCACCGGCAACTGGAGCGGCAAGCCAGAATTCAGCGCTACCAGGACGGCGGGAGCGAGACGGACCTCAACCCGAACATAGCCAAGCGAAACGAGGGGCCCAAGAAGGCACCCAAGCGCAACGAGCTGGACGAAGGGCAGATCGAGACACTGGTCGAGGCGTTCCGCGACAGCTGTTTCGACTATCAGCTTGACTGGCACCGCGCGGGGAACATGCGCACCCGCATGATCCTGAAGAGCCGGCAGATAGGCGCGACGTTCTACTTCGCCCGCGAGGCGCTGATCGACGCTATCACCACGGGCCGCAACCAGATTTTTCTGTCGGCCAGCAAGGCGCAGGCGCACCAGTTCAAGACCTACATGCAGTCCTTCCTCAACGAAGTGCTGGGGGTAAAGCTGAGTGGCGACCCCATTGTTCTGTGGAACAACGCCGAGCTGCATTTCCTGGGAACCAACTACCGCACGGCGCAGGGGCGCAGCGGAAATTTCTATTTCGACGAGTTTTTCTGGGTTCATGGCTTCGCCGAGATCAACAAAGTGGCCTCGGGTATGGCTCTGCACAAGAAGTGGCGTAAGACCTACTTCTCGACGCCCAGCAGCATGGCGCACCCAGCCTACAACTACTGGACGGGCGAGCGCTTCAACAAGGGCAAGCCAACGGCCCAGCATATTCAGCTGGACGTGAGTCACGAGGCGCTGCAGCAGGGCCGGTACTGCGAGGACCGCATCTGGCGCCAGATTGTCACCATCCTCGATGCGGAAGCACGCGGCTGCGATCTGTTTGACCTGGACGAACTGCGTGAGGAATACGATGCGGCGGCCTTCCAGAACTTGCTGATGTGCCAATTTGTCGATGACGGGCAGAGCATCTTCCCGCTGTCGATGCTGCAGCCGTGCATGGTGGAAAGCTGGGATTGGCCAGACTACAGCCCCTTTGCGATGCGGCCCTTCGGCGAGCGGCCCGTTTGGGTTGGGTACGATCCTGCCGAGAGCGGCGACTCTGCCGGCTTGGTGGTTGTGGGACCGCCGCTGGTGGCTGGTGGCAAGTTCCGTGTACTGGAGCGCCACCAGTTCCGGGGCATGGACTTCGCCGCGCAGGCCGAAACGATCCGTCAGGTTACCCGCCGCTACAACGTGGCCTATATCGGGATCGACACAACGGGCATCGGTAGCGCCGTTGCTCAGTTGGTGCGCCAGTTCTTCCCGGCGCTGAAAACGTTTTCCTACAACCCCGAAGTTAAGACCCGCCTGGTGATGAAGGCGTGGGACGTGATCAGCAAGGGTCGCCTTGAATTCGATGCCGGCTGGATTGACATCGCGCAGTCGCTCATGGCCATCCGCAAGACCATTACCCCAGGCGGACGCCAGTTCACCTATGTCGCGGGCCGCAACGACAGCACCGGCCACGCCGATCTGGCGTGGGCGCTCTTTCACGCATTGCACAACGAGCCGCTGGAGGGCCGGACAGCGGCCAACACCGGCATCATGGAGATCTACTGATGACCAAGAATCGCAACCGCCGCAGCCAGGACCTGGCGGCAACTACCCAGGCGCGAGAAGGCGAGCTGCTGGTCAAGGATCAGGGGGGCCAGTCGATGGCCTTCACCTTCGGCGATCCGGTGCCGGTGCTCGATGGTCGGGAGATCCTCGATTATCTGGAGTGTTGGGCCAATGGCCGGTGGTATGAGCCGCCTGTATCCCTGGACGGCCTTTCCCGCTCGACGAAGGCAAGCGTGTATCTGCAGTCTGGGCTCAACTTCAAACGCAACGCACTGGCGCGCACCTTTATCCCTCACCAGTTGCTGAGCCGGGCGGCGTTCGAGCAGATAGTCATGGACTGGGGGTGGTGCGGCAACCTGTACCTGGAGAAGCGCGACAACATGCTGCGCCAGGCGCTTGGCCTGCAACCGTGCCTGGCGAAGTATATGCGGCGCGGTACCGACCTGGTGACCTACTACCAGGTGCGCGGATGGAAGGACGAGCACGAGTTCAAGGGCGGGAGCGTCTGCCACCTACGTGAGGCGGATATCAACCAGGAGGTCTACGGTTTGCCGGAGTGGCTGGCGGCTCTGCAGAGCGCCCTGCTCAACGAGTCGGCCACGCTGTTCCGCCGCAAGTATTACCAGAACGGCTCGCATGCCGGGTTCATCCTGTACATGACCGACGCAGCACAGAACGAGGATTTCGTCACTGACCTGCGCGACGCGATGAAGAGCAGCAAGGGGCCTGGTAACTTCCGCAACCTTTTCATGTACGCCCCGGGCGGCAAGAAGGATGGTATGCAGCTGATCCCGATCAGCGAGGTGGCGGCCAAGGACGATTTCGCCTCGATCAAGAACATAAGCCGCGATGACCTGCTGGCGGCGCTTCGCATCCCGCCACAGCTCATGGGAATCGTGCCGCAGAACGCGGGCGGGTTCGGGTCGATCCGCGACGCCGCCCAGGTGTGGGCGCTCAACGAGCTGGAGCCGATTCAGGCACGACTGGCGCAGATCAATGAATGGCTGGGGGATGAGGTGATTCGCTTCCGCCCTTATGAGCTTCCGGCGCAGGGGTAAAACCCCCTGCGCAGCAAACGAGGCGACGAGCTGGTGCGCTAACACCCGCTCGACGCTGAATCACTCGAACACGCCGAGTGCTCCAACCAAGGCCTCGCCCCACTGCGCAGGGGGTGCGAAGCCTAAGCGAATCCAAATGTCGAAACAAGGATCACTTAATGAGCACACCAATTATCCCTTGGATGGGCGGCAAACGCCGTCTGGCAGATCGCCTTATTCCGCTGTTTCCACCTCACGAGTGTTACGTCGAGGTCTTTGCCGGCGGCGCCGCGCTCTACTTTATGCGGCCCCAGGCCGCGCCGGTTGAAGTTCTCAATGACATCAACGGCGACCTGGTGACTCTGTACCGCGTGGTGCAGAACCACCTGGAAGAGTTCGTGCGCCAGTTCAAGTGGGCGCTCAGCTCTCGCCAGGTGTTCGAATGGCAGAAGATGACCAGGCCTGAAACTCTCACCGACATCCAGAGGGCCGCGCGGTTTTTCTACCTGCAGCACCATGCCTTCGCCGGCAAGGTCAGCGGGCAGACCTTCGGTACAGCAACCACTGGCCCGGCCATCAACCTGCTGCGGATCGAGGAGAACCTATCTGCTGCCTGGCAACGGCTGTCGGGTACCTACGTAGAAAACCTGGGCTGGCTGGAATGCGCGGAGCGGTACGACCGGCCGCATACCTTCCACTACATGGACCCGCCTTACTGGCAGACCGCAGGCTATGGCGTGGACTTTCCTTTTGAAAACTACGAGCGAATGGCCGAATTTATGCGCCGCTGCAAGGGCAAGGTGATGGTCAGCATTAACGACCACCCCGATATTCGGCGTGTGTTTGATGGGTTCCACTTCGAAACGGTGGACATCCGATACAGCACTGCTAATCAGCGGCAGGGGAAAGCCGAGGTCAGCGGGGAGCTGGTGATCATGAATTGGGAGCCCGATGCCTTCGGAGGGCTGTTCTAAGGAACGGGCTCAATCAAGCTGGCGTCCTTATTTCTCACGTTGCCCACGGCGGTGCTGACCTTGAACCATTCAAAGGTCTCGGACGGCTCGCCCTGGTGCAACACCATCTGCTCGGCACGTTCCTTTGGCGTTGCCGGATCAAGCCATTCGCGGGCAAGGTCGGGCGTAAGTACCACGGGCCTTCTGTCATGGATGTCCACCATGCCACCAGCGCTATCGGCGGTGATGATCACAAAGCCGTCATGCTCACCTGGTCCTTCATCGGCGTCTGGTAGTTGGCCGATAGCTGCACACAGGATCGGCGCGCCATCTCGCCTGCGGATCAGATAAGGCTGTTTCTTCGGACCGCCTTCATCCACCCATTCAAACCAGTTGTCTATGGGCGTTATTGCCCGGTGCGGCCAAATCGCCCGGAAGAAGGGGCCGTGGGCTACCTTCTCGACGCGTGCATTGATGGGAGCGGCTCGGTCTTTTGCCCAATGCGGACGCCATCCCCACCGCACCGGATCGGCGTGCAGCAGCTCGCCCTGCAGGTGTAGTAACGCAACGTGGGTTGTTGGGGCGACGTTGTAGCGCTCGATAGGCTGATCACCCACCGAGTTTGCCAGGGCATTGGGCATGCTTAGTGCCGCAACAAAGTCGTGAATTCCCCGGTACTGCGACAGTCTTCCGCACATGGCAAACCCTCTTTCCGATTGACCTTAGACAATCGTGGTCGGTCGAGGTCTCATTTCATTGAAGATCCGTCGCAACTCATCGGCTTCCCGCCTGCTCACATTAGCCGAGGTGGTGAGGTCGGCGATTTGCTTACGCATTACTGCCGCTTCGGCGCCGCGCTCACGGAGATACCCCGCAAACTCAATGTTCTTCGTCTGGGTTTCCAGCAGCATCTGACTGATACCGAAAACGTCTGCCCGCGCTTTGCGTAATTGCAGGTTGAGCTCCTGGATCTCGTTCTCCAGTAGACGGCAATGCTGTCGGTACATCTGCAGTGGGGTAGGGAGGCCAAGCCATCCTAGGGTGTCTTCATCATCGTTCATAAGCACGAATCCAATACTGTATGCGCATACAGTATATCGCGTTTGGTCACGACGCGATTTGAGGCGACGAACTGTAAGGGGGGAGGAGGAGATTGGGTCGGAAAATTGAGCTGGCACAGGTGAAAGTTTGCGCTTCAGCAGCGTGAAAAAACCCAGTCCAACATAGCATTTGCTGGCTGTCACGGCAAGCTTAGGGGGCTGCGTGAACCAATAAACACGGGGCTTTCAGCCTGTATGGGTCGAGCGAGCAGTCGCAGCCAGGACTGGCCTAGGCACCGCCGACGCCAGGCCCCGGAGTCGGGTGGTACACGCGGGACACTGACGTGCCACAACAGGGAGGTGGTGTGCTTCAGCACTCGGCGCGCGCGCTCGTCCCCCCGCCACGCCCGCGGGCTAAACGTGGCGCATTTTCTGCGCCCCTGCAGACCACCCAGCGCGGCCAAGGCAGCGGGCTGGAGGCAGGGTATGGGGCGAGGCAAAAACCTGCGATTCCCTGCACTGGAGGGGCTTTTACGGGGTATGGGGTG
>NZ_JAEILC010000039.1:0-37319 GCF_016307435.1 Pseudomonas sp. S4_EA_1b
GGTTTAGCGTAAGTTCCAAAGCGTAAGAAATTATTTCTTATTTTGCGCAAAAAATAGCTTTTATTTGACTTATAAGCGCAAGAATTGCCTTAATTGTGACGTTTTTGCGATTCAAAATGCCATCGCGTGATATCGCATAGACACCATCCACAAGAATAATTAATACAATTTCCAACTAATACACTCGCGAATTTCGCCAAGTAGTTGCAATTAGCCATCGGCTAAAAATTGCGATCCGGGGCAACTATTGCCTTTAAAAAAGTGATGAGCGCGCAGCAAACCCTGTTGTTTAACGCGCCTATTGATTGAACTGTTGTTGTCGGAGAGACCCATGAGTAAACGCAAAAAGATCGGGGCGCAGTCGGCGCTCGCCCTGCTGGCCCTGGCCGTGTCCCAAGTGCATGCGGGCACCAGCCCGGCGCTGGACGAGGGCCGAATGAGCCGCGCGGAAAAAGCGGCGGATAAAACCCTGGCAAAGATGACCATGGAGGAAAAACTTGCCTACATCGGCGGTATCGGTGGCTGGGACGTCAAACCCCTGAGCCAGTACGGCATTCCGCAGATCCACGGCGCCGACGGTGGCGTGGGCGTGCGCTACACCAGCGAAGGCAATGCCCAGGGCGTGGTGTACCCGTCGGGCCCGAACCTGGCAGCCAGCTGGAACCCGCGCCGCGCCATCGACTTGGGCCGGGCGCTGGGTTATGACACCGCCAGCGGCGGCTATCAGTTCGTCACCGGCCCCGGTGTGAACCTGTACCGCATGCCGTACAGCGGCCGCGCGTTCGAGTACCTGTCCGGTGAAGACCCGTTCCTCGGGGCCAGCCTGGGTCCTGCGTTGATCAACGGTATCCAGTCCCGTGGCGTGTGGGCCAATGCCAAGCATTTCGCCGCCAACGATCAGGAAAGCAACCGCTTCCACCTCAATGAAATCATCAGCGAACGCGTGCTGCGCGAGATGACGTTGCCGCCGTTCGAATCCGCGTCCAAGAACAGCAAAGTCGCGATGATGATGTGCGCCTTCCAGAAAGTGAACGGCGAGTTCGCCTGCCAGAACAAGCACCTGATGCACGACATTCTGAAAACCGAATGGGGCTATCCGGGCTTTGTGCAGAGCGACTACAACGCGGTGGTCGATGGCTTGCCCGCAGCCCAGGCCGGCACCGATCTGGACATGATGGGCTACCAGATGAACAGCACGGTGCTCAAGCCGTACCTGGACAGCGGCGAACTGAGCAGCGCGACCATTGATGACAAAGTGCGGCGCATCCTCAAGCAGATCTACCTGTACAAGTTCGACAGCAAGGCGCCGTTGACCAGCCACAATATGAACAGCGCCACCAGCAACCGCGTGGCGCTGAATGCCGCGCGCGAAGGCATTGTGCTGCTCAAGAACCAGAACAACCTGCTGCCGCTGGATGCCAAGAAGGTCAAGCGCATCGCCGTGGTCGGCAGCCTCGCCAAGTACGCGCCGCCCACCGGTTTCGGCAGTGCCAACGTAATGGCAGCCAACTACATCAGCGAGCTGAGCGGCCTGCAGCAATTGGCGCCGGGCGCCAAGGTGGAGTTTATCGACGGCCTATCCCTGGACCCGGCCACCTCGACCTGGACCCACGCCGACAGCGACGGCAACCCGGTCAAGGGCCTGAAGACCGAGTTCTTCAGCAACGCCAACTGGTCCGGCGACCCGGCCGCGCGCCGCACCGACCAGCATGTCGACCTGGACTGGTCCACCGACAGCCTGCCGGTCAATGGCGACACCGCCGCCACATCCATCCGCTACAGCGGCCAGATTACCCCGACAGTCAGCGGCGAGCAGGTGTTCAAGGTGCGCGCCGACGGTGCGGTGCGCCTGTACGTGAACGGCCAGAAAGTCCTCGATAACGGCGACGGCAAGCCGCTGCCCAACAACAGCATCCCGCCGACCATTCCGGTGTTTGCCAAGGTCAAGCTGGAGGCCGGCAAACCGGTCGACATCAAGCTGGAATACTCGCGTCGCAATGGCTACCTCTCGACCATGGGCGGCCTGGTGGGCGTGCAAATGAGCTGGGCTTCGTTGGTGGCGCCAAAGGACCTGGCCAACTACGACGCGGTACTGGTCGCGGCCGGTAACAGCAACGAGTACGAAGGCGAAGGCTTCGACCACAGCTTCGATCTACCGGAATATCAGAACCTGCTGATCCAGAGCATCGCCAAGGTCAACCCGAACACCGTCGTCACCCTGCACGGCGGCACCGGGTTGAAGATGAGCGACTGGGTCGATCAAGTGCCGGCCGCGCTGCATGCGTTCTACCCTGGGCAGAACGGTGGCCAGGCGTTGGCGGAGATCCTGCTGGGCAAGGTCAACCCGTCGGCCAAACTGCCGATCAGCATCGAACGCAATATCGAAGACAACCCGATCTACGCGACCTTCCCCAAGTTCGACAACCAGGAAACCCTGGACGAGATGAGCTACAAAGACGACCTGTTCCTGGGTTATCGCGGCTACGAGAAAAAGGGCATCAAACCGCTCTACCCGTTCGGCTACGGCTTGTCGTACACCACGTTTGGCTACAGCAATATCAGCGTCACCCCTGGTGTGGCGGTGGCCGGTGCGCCGATCAAAGTCTCGTTCGACCTGGCCAACACCGGCAAGGTGGGCGGCGCCGAAGTGGCGCAATTGTATGTGGGGCAGAACAACCCGAAAGTCGAACGCGCGCTGAAGGAACTCAAGGGCTACAAAAAAGTGTTCCTCAAGCCGGGCGAAAGCAAGCGCGTCACCATCGAGCTCAATGACCGCTCGCTGGCCTACTACGATGTGGCGAGCAAGCACTGGGTGGTGGACGCCGACAGTTTCACCCTGTCGGTGGGCGCGTCGTCCCAGGACATTCGCCTGAACGCCAAGCTGGTCAACCCGTTCCGCCAGGAACTGTCGACCGGCACCAGCAACCCGCTGCCACGTTCGGCGCTGAACTCGACGTTGCGTGAATCGACGGTCAAGACCGGCGGCGTGCTGCATCAAAACCAAGGCGACAGCGGCACCAGCGACGGTGATGGTTACGACATGAGTGATGACAGCAGCCAGGGCAGCGCTGCGGGTAACTGATCCAGCGCGGTCGGGTGTGGCTGGGCTTACGCCCTCCCACACTTGACCCGCGTTCGTCTCAGGTTCTGATGGCCGCTTCGACCCGCGCAAGGTAGGTATCGAAGCGCGCCACCAGGTCCACCCGCTCGGGAAACCGCAGCCACTGGATCTGCAGGCCATCCATCATGGCCAGGATTTCTTCAACCAGCCCAGGGATGTCTACATCGCTGCGCACTTCCCCCGCCGCCACCAGATCGGCGAACTGTCCCTGCAAACGTCGTTGGATCCCCTCATAGCGTTGCTGGAACCAGGCCCAGGCCGGCTGTGCATCGAGCAGGCTTTCAGCATTGAGAATGGTGAACGCGCGCACTACCCCCGGCGCATTGGCGTTCGCGGCATTGATCGCCCGCAGGCTGCCGAGCAACCCGCACAGCGTCTTCTCGGCGCGCACTTGATCGGCGATCCGCTGATTAATCTCGTCACGCCGTTGCAGCACGCCCATCAGCAACGAGATCTTGCTGGGATAGTGATGCAGCAACCCCGCCACCGAGAGACCGGCAACCGCCGCCACCCGCGCCACGGACGCGCCGCTGTAACCTTCGCGGGAAAACACCTGCAAGGCCGCGTCCAGCAGCTCTTCGCGGCGTTTTTCACCTTTGGGGGCGCGACGGGTTTTAGGAGCGGGATCGGTCATGGGGGCATCCTGGGGGGGTAGGTATGCACCCTATCCAAAATGCCCATGAGCCGCAAATGGTGCGTCTTACCACACCGCGATATGCCCATCCGCCCGCGGCTCGGTGCCGCCGCATAACACCCCGCTGTGTGGGTCGCGCAGGATGATCTGCCCGCGCCCGTAATCGGTGAGGTCGCTGGCGATCTGCACCTGGTGGCCGCGCCGCGCCAGGGCATTGGCCAACTCGCGAGAAGCGCCGTGCTCGACGCCGACGTTCATATCGCCCAACCATTGCCAGCGCGGTGCATCCAGCGCGGCCTGGGGGTTGAGGCCGAAGTCCACCAGATTCATCACCATCTGCACGTGCCCCTGGGGCTGCATGTAACCGCCCATCACGCCGAATGGGCCGAGGGCCTGGCCGTTCTGGGTGAGGAAGCCGGGGATGATGGTGTGGAAGGTTTTCTTGCCGGGAGCCAGGCAGTTGGCGTGGGTGGCGTCGAGACTGAACTCCTGGCCGCGGTTCTGCAGGGCGATGCCGCTGTCGGGCAGTACCACGCCGGAGCCGAAGCCGTGGTAGTTGCTCTGGATGAACGAGACCATGTTGCCTTCGGCGTCGGCGGTGGCCAGGTACACCGTGCCGCTGGCGTGCGGGTCGCCTGGTTTGGGCGGTTGCGCCTGCTCGCCGATCTGCGCGCGGCGACGGCTGCTGTAGCGGTCGCTGAGCAGGTCGTCCACCGCCATGCGCATGTGCAGCGGGTCGGTGATGTAATGCAGGCCGTCGCTGTAGGCCAGCTTCATGGCTTCAAGCTGACGATGCCAGGTCTGTGGGCTGTCGCGGTGATCGAAGTGGAAACCTTCGAGGATTTTCAGCGCCATCAGCGCGACCAGTCCCTGGCCGCTGGGGGGGATCTCCCAGACGTCGACGCCGCGATAGTTAATGTGGATCGGCTCCACCCATTGGGCGCGGTAATCCTTGAGATCGCTGGCGCGCAGGTAACCGCCAGTGGCGCGGGCATGCGCGTCCAGGCGCTCGGCCAGGGCGCCGCGATACAGGCTTTCGCAGCGCGTGACGGCCAGTTCCTCCAACGTGCGGGCCTGGGCCGGATTGCGGAATATCTCGCCGGTTTTGGGGGCGCGCCCATCGATGAGGAAAGTGTCGAACCAGGCATCGAGCACCGGGTCGCGATGGGGGCTGAATTCGTTTACGGCCAGTTGCCATTGATGGGCAACCACCGGCGACACTGGAAAACCATCCCGTGCCAAGCGGATGGCCGGTTGCAGCAGCGCAGCGAAGGGCAACTTGCCGAAGCGTTGCGACAGCTCCGCCCAGGCCGACGGGCAGCCAGGCACTGTCACCGGCGTCCAACCGTACAGCGGCATACGCTCGTAGCCGGCTGCCTTGACCGCCTCGATACTCAACGCTGCCGGCGCATGGCCGTTGCCGTTCAGACCGTGCAGTTGGCCTTTGCACCAGACCAGCGCAAACGCATCACCCCCCAGGCCGCAGCCGGTGGGTTCAACTACGGTGAGCGCCGCCGCCGTGGCGATGGCGGCATCGATGGCATTGCCGCCCTGCTGCATGACTTCAATACCGGCCTGAGCGGCCAGGGGCTGGGACGCGGCTACCATGCCGCGATGGGCGAACACACTTTGACGTTGCGACGGATAGGGGTACTCATGGGCAGAGAATTTCAACATGGCAAAGGCTCTTGAATACGGGGGGTTGGCGTGCGTTCAGAGCACGCGACTGAGAAACGCTCGGGTACGCGGGTGGCTGGGATGGCTGAAGATCTGTTCCGGTGGCCCTTGCTCAATCAGTTCGCCCTGATCGAGCACCACCACGCGATCAGCCACCTCACGGGCAAAGCCCATTTCATGGGTCACCACCACCATGGTCATGCCCTCCTCGGCCAGTTCTTTCATCACTTGCAGCACTTCGCCGACGGTTTCCGGGTCAAGGGCGCTGGTGGGTTCGTCGAACAGCATGGCCTGGGGTTTCATTGCCAGCGCGCGGGCAATCGCTACCCGTTGCTGCTGGCCCCCGGAGAGCATCGACGGGTAGTGGCTGGCCTTGTCCGCCAGGCCCACCCGCGCAAGCAAACCGCGCGCCTGTTCCAACGCTTCGGCACGCGGGGTGCCCAGCACCTGGATCGGCGCCTCGATGATATTTTCCAGCGCGGTCATATGGGGGAACAGGTTGAACCGCTGGAACACCATGCCGATGTCGCGGCGCTGACGGGCGATGTTGCGCTCCGAATCGCGCACCAGGCTGCCGTCGCTGCGTTCGCGGTAGCCCATGGCGCGGCCGTTGACGCGGATGCGCCCGCCCTGGATGTCCTCCAGCAGGTTGATGCAGCGGATAAACGTGGTCTTGCCGGAACCGGAGGCGCCGATCAGCACCACCACTTCGCCGCGCCGCACTTGCAGGGAGATGCCTTTGAGGATCTGCAGCGCGCCGAACGATTTGTGGATATCCAGCGCCTCAATGATCAGTTCTTCACTTTGATGCGCCATGGTTAACGTCCCCTCAGCAGTTTCAGGGTACTGCGACCGAACATGCGGCTGGCTGCCGGCGGCGGTGCAGACGGCCGGTCGGACTGGCTGAAGCGCACTTCAAGCCAGCGCTGGAAAAAGCCCCACAGCGTGGTCAGCGTAAGGAAGTACAACGCGACCACCAAGTACAACTCGAACACGCGGAACGTCGCCGAGGTGATCATCTGAGTGCTGAGCAGCAGCTCCTGCACGCCGATCACGCTGACCAAGGTGGTGTTCTTGAGCATCACGTTGAACTCATTGCCCAGGGGCGGCACGATCACGCGAAACGCCTGGGGCAGCACAATGCGCCGCATCAACTTGGCGAAGCCCATGCCCAGGGAACGTCCGGCTTCGTATTGGCCCTTGTCTACCGCACCGATACCGGCGCGGATGATTTCGGCCATGTACGCGCCTTCGTTCAGGCCCAGGGCAATGATCGCCGCCTGGATATTGCCGGGGACGATCAAGCCGAACAGCTCGATGTCCTCGAAGCGGAAAATCCCGCCCGCCGCCAATGCGGTGTACAGAAACACGATCTGCACCAGTAACGGCGTGCCGCGCATCAGCCACACATAAAAGCGTACCGGCAGGTGCAGCAACGGGTTGCCGGACAGCCGCAACAACGCCGCCGCCAGGCCCAGCACACACCCCAGCGCCATGGCCAGCACACTGATCAGGCAGGTCAGCCACAGCCCGGTGAGGTACACCCCGCTGGGCTGCAATAGGTACTGCCAGAACACATCCCAATTGAAGTTCATCGCGGCGGACCTCAGTCGAGTGTGTCGCTGCTGACATGCCACTTGTTCAGTAACTGCACATAGCTGCCATCGCTGCGCATATCGCTGATCACCTGCTGCACGGCGGCCGTCAGTTGTGGGTCATCCTTGCGCATGCCCAGGCCGGTGAGGATGCGGCTGAACGCAGGCACGCCCTCCTGAAACAGGTCCGGGGCCATCGCCGCGTAATAACCGGCGGTTTCCACGGTGGTGCCATAGGCGTCCACCTGGCTGATGCGCAGGGCCTGAAAGGCGTCGGTGTCGGTGTTGTACACCACCAGTTTCATCGGTGGCTTGCCGGCCTTGGTCAGGCTGTCGTTCTGCGTGTCCAGCAGGGTTTTGATGGTGGAGCCGTTGAGCACAGCAACTTTGTGCGCGGACAAGTCGTCCAGCGTCTTGATGCCCTTGGGATTGCCCTTGGGCACCACCACCGATTGGCTGGAATACATGTAGTTGACGATGTCGATCACTTGCCGCCGCTCGGGCTTGTCGAACAGCTGATCAACGATCATGTCGCATTGCTGGGCCAGTAACGCCGGCACCAGCCCCGAGAACGGAATCACCTTCCACTGCACCTGCTTGTCGCCCAGGCGCTTAGCGATTTCCAAGCCCAGGTCCACGGTAAGCCCCCGGGGTTTCTGAGACTCATCGAAGGAGACCAGGGGCGGTGAATCCATGCCTGAGCAATAAGTGAGTTTGTCGACGTTGCGCAATCGCTCCGGCACCTGGGGCGCGGCAACGGCCCATTGCGTGCACAGACCGAGGGAGACAGCCACCAGCAAGGCGCGGTGTTTATGCATGACCAGACACTCCAGTTCGTGGAAAAACGGGGCAGGACTCAACGTCAAAACACAGTGGATCTTATTGTTCTGTTTGCAGGAATTGGATCAGGGCCGGCACGGTGCCTTCGATGTGCTCACGCACCACGGCCTCGGCGCGCGCGGCATCGCCGGCACGAATCGCCTCCAGGATCACCGAGTGCTCCTGACGCGCGCTTAGGGGTTTTTCGCCGTGCTGCAGCCACAGCCGCATCGGCGCTTCGACCAGGGAATACAACGCCGAAATCTGCTTCATCAAACGCGGCCTGCCGCTGAGGCTGCACAGGTATTCGTGGAAGGCGCGGTGTCGGCTGACCCACTCGGCGCTCTCATCGCGGTAGTCATCCATTTCATCCAGCAGACGCTCCAGCGCCGCCAACTGACGCTCGCCGATGCGGCCTACCGCCACGCGTACCGCCAGCCCTTCCAGGGCGCTGCGCATCTCGAAGACTTCGTGCAACTCATCAATGTCCAGGCCACTGACAACCGCGCCACGGTTGGGACGCAAAGTCACCAGCCCTTGGGCATCCAGACGGCGAAACGCTTCGCGCACCGGCATACGGCTCATGCCGATCTCGCTGGCGATGTCTTCGGCGATCAGGCGATCGCCCTTGCGCAAGCGACCGCCGCAGATGGCGTCGAGCAGGAAGTTGTAAGCCTCCTCCTCGGCGGTCAGCGGCTGACGGTCAACGTAAGCGGGAGCAAATTGCATCAGCGTCACCTTTTGTATTTTTGTATCCAATTATCCACGGATACAAACACAGCAGGATATGTGCCAGCTGCACCAGGCAATGTTTAAGAGACTGATTTTGCACGAAACAGCGGCACGCCCCGTCGGTTAACAAGGGCTGCCGTGTGTGGAGGTGTGCTACCAAATGGCTCACAGATGGCACCGATTGTGAGCAGAACAGTGCCAGTAACACGCCTGGGGAGGAGCGCTCGGTCAGGCAGCCCGACCGCGCTCACCCCCTTTTGCCAACCCGTTGCAGCCCGCGCCGGGCGTTAAAAGTCGACGGTAGCCGACAGCAGATACGTCCGCGGTGTCGACAGGGTCAGCCCCGGCTCGCTGTCATCCGAAGCGCCTGCCGAGCTCCAGTAGCGTTTGTCGGCGACGTTCTCCACGTTGGCGCGCAGGGTGATGTGTTTGTCGTCCACCTTGAATGCGTAACGGGCGCCGACGTCGATGCGGTTCCAGGCGTCGATTTCCTTGACGTTGGACTGGTCCAGGTACTGGGAACTGGAGTGGATGCCGCGGGTAGTCAGAGTCAGGCCTTCGAGGGTCGGTACGTCCCATTCGGCACCGAGGTTGACGTTGTACTTGGGCGTGGCCGGCGCACGGTTACCGTCGAAGGTGCCGTTAGTGGTGTTTTTCAGTTCGCTGTCGATATACATCACGCCGCCCAGCAGGCGAACGCCCTTGAGCGGCTCGCCGAACACACTCAGCTCCACCCCGTCGTTCTGGCGCTTGCCATTGGGACCGAACACGCGGGTGGTGGCGTTGGTCTCGTAGGCCGGCTGCTTGATGCGAAACACGGCGGCGGTCACCGCGAATGCACCGGCGTCGTACTTGGCGCCCACTTCCACTTGGCGGCTGATGAACGGCGCGAAGATTTGATCTTCGTTGACCGAGGTGGATGGCGCGATCTTGCCCTGGCTCAGGCCTTCCATGTAGTTGGCATACAGCGACAGTTTGTCGGTGGCTTTGAACAACAGACCGCCCGAGGGCGAGATTTTTTCTTCGTCGTAGGCGGTGTCGCCTTTAACGCCATTGCTCCAGTCGTCGACCTTGACCCGCTGCCAGCGCGCACCGAGGGTGAGCAACAGGCGATCGTCGAAAAAGCCCAGGGTGTCGGACAACGCCAGGCCGCTGAACTTGTTTTCGGTGTAGACCTTGGCGTCCTGGCGCGTAGGCGTCGAAGGTGTCGGCGTTTGCACCGGGTCGTACAGGTTGCTCGATGCCTCTGCATAGCGCGCGCCGCCGTTGGTGAAATCCATATAGAAGTAGCTGGCCGCCAGGTTGACCTCGTGGCTCACCGGCCCGGTGTGGAACCAGTTGCGCACGCCAGCGGTGGCGGTGCGTACATTTTCATCGCGGGTGAAGTCCCGAGGCTGCACTTTGAACGCACCGGCCGCGTTGGTGACGGACACCGCGTGGCGCAGGAAGTCGTGGCTGCTTTTGCGCACGCCGACGCCGCCATAGAGCATCACGTTATCGCTCAGATCGAACTCGCCGTTGAACGTGCCGAACGTGTCGTTGGTGCGTGCCTTGCTCCAGGATTGCGCATAGTTGCGGCGCACATCGCTGGCCCGGGGCACCGGCGCGGCGGCGGCGACTTGCACGCGCTCTTGGGGCGCGTCGGTGTCGCGTTCGGTGTGGCCGATATCGGTGGAGAGGCGCAGGCGCTCGCCACGGAAGTCCAGACCGAGCACGGCCATTTCACGGTCGACGCTTTGGTGATCCCACTCGGTATCACCGGACTGCTTCACGCCGTTGAAGCGCAGGCCGAACTGGTTATCCTCGCCAAAGCGCCGGCCCACATCCACCGCGCCGCCGGCCTGGCTGTCGGAGGCCCAGGTGCCGGTGAATGAGGTGATGTCCTTGTCGATGGCGCGCTTGGGCACCACATTGATACCGCCGCCCACACTGCCTCGCGGCGAGATGCCGTTGATCAACTGGGTCGGCCCCTTGAGGATGTCGACGCGGTCGGCCATTTCCATATCGATGCTGTAGGTCGGCAGTACGCCGTACAGACCGTTGTAAGCCACATCGCTGTTGAACAGGCTGAAGCCACGGATGGTGAATTGCTCATAGCGCCCACCGGCCGGGTTGGTGGCGCGCACCGAGGGGTCGTTGGCTATGAGGTCGCCCAAGGTGCGCGCCTGCTGATTTTTTACGGTGTCCTGGGTGTAGGTGGTGATGCTGAAGGGCGTCTCCATAAAGTCGCGGGTGCCCAGCAAGCCCTGGGAGCCACGTCGCGCCACCTGGCCGCCGGCATAGCTGTCGCCGTCATACAGGCCGGTGGTGCCGAGGATGGAGGTGGGCGCCAGTTCAAGGCTGCTGCCATCCGGCTGGGGCACCAGCATGTAGGCCTGCTCGCCCATGGGTTGCAGCTGCAGGCCGGAGCCTTGCAGCAGGCGCGCAAAGCCCTCTTCCACACCATACTCGCCGGTCAGGCCTTGGCTGCTGCGCCCGCTGACCAACGCCGGGTCCACCGACAAATTAACCCCCGCCAGCCCGGCAAACCGGGTCAACGCCGCGCTCAGGCTGCCGGCCGGCACCTGGTAGCTGCGGCGCGGCGCGCTGTCTTCGGCATAACTGACGGGGACGAACAACGGGCTGGTACTCAGGCTCAGCAGCAAACTCAGTTTCAGCAACGGGCGCAAGCGCAAGGGGCGGACGACGGGCATTGGGGAAGCTCTCGATTATGTTCACTTGCCTGGAATGACAGGCGAGGTGAAAAAAAGGGACAGGCTCCACCCCTATTTTTTGTCGATGGCTATGCGCGCTATAAAAAGGATCAGGCGGAAAATCCGCGGTGAACATGCCTCATCGCCAATATTTTTTCTTCGCCTAACAGCCTTCGCGTCAGCAGCGGATCTCAAAGCCGCCGCCAGCAGTTTATGAGCCAACCTACTGCTCTGCCTCCACAACGACAGCACCGTCGGAGCGCATCTCGCTAAAGCAGCCGACGCGATGTATCAAGCCACACCAAGCAGTGGAGACACCTGCCGTTTCAGTCGAGTACGCCGGCTAGCCGATCAGGGTTGTACAGGGTACAGGGGACGCTTTGATTGGCTTCCATTGCCGTTGCGTAGCGCATGGGTGTGAGCACGGGTGGGAGTCGTGGGATATTTTTTGGGCATGAAAAAGCCCAACCTGGGTAGATTGGGCTAAGTCATTGAAAGATATGGTCGGGACGGAGTGATTCGAACACTCGACCCCTAGCACCCCATCTCCTTTTTCATACTTCTTGAAAGCTTTCAAAATTTCACTCTGGAATATTCAAAGCTAGTATTTACTTGAGTTTCAGCGGAGCTCTGCTACACAAAAGTCCAGTAACGTCCATCAAGAGCAGACGTTTTTGTGGGGGGAAAAGTAGGGGGAACCGATTTCATGGCCAAAATCACCATAAAAGAACTCGAGTCGCTGACCGCCAACGATGTCGGTCGAATCCTGCGGGAGGATGGCAATCTGGCCGGTCGAATCTCAATGCGTAAGGACGGTGTGTAGGTCAGCTGTTTCTATCGGTATCGCTGGGGCGACCAGGACAAAGAGTACTCCTGCGGATCCTGGCCGCGCAAATCCCTGACAGACATCCGCAAGGCGCGTAACCAGGCCAGGGCGCTCATCGATGAGCAGATCAATCCCAACGAACACAAGAAAACGGCCAAGGCACAGGCCTATACCGCGGCCAACGTCGAGGCCGAACAAGTAAACACGTCGAAGGTGCAAACGCTGATCGTCCAAGATCTGGCCAAGGCCTGGCTGCTGGATGGCGTCGCGCGAAGACGGCAATGCCGAGTTGCAACGACGCTTTAACAAGAACCTTTTGCCAGTACTCGGCAAGAGCGCGGTGAACGATGTTTCCGAACACGATGTTCGGGCGCTGATCCGCGCCGTGGTCAACCGCGGCGCTCACCGGCAAGCCATCAGCTTTTTCGCCGACCTCACTCAGATGTTCAGTTGGGCCTGAAAGCGTCAGCCTTGGCGGGCCTTATTGATCGAGGGCGATCCGACCGAGCTAGTCGACATATCCCCCTTGATCCCTGCCGACTACTAAGCGGAAAGAAGCCGCATCCCGATTGCTACCGACTTCATAAGTCGGCATTTTCGGTACTGAGTAATCATAGTTTCGTATTACATCGCCGAGCGCGCTATTTGGCTCAATTTCTGCCCAGCATGACCGGCAAAAGTCGGCCAGCAGTTGCCAGTCGCACGTCTTAAAAAGTAGCGGCGACTCAGCCGCTGGCAATGAGCCAAAAGCAGGCACTCAAAGCGTCTACTAAACCGGGGACGATTCAGCCTGTCACCGGATCCTCTATGACATCCATCGCTATAGAACAGCCCCTCTGACTCGATACTGCGCTGTTTGAGCTTGCCACGCCAGTCTAAAAAGACCAGAATAAAGACCAATATAGGAGTCTTATATATGCAAAATATTCTGGCTGATGTGGCCGTCAGCGTATCTGAACTCAAGAAGAACCCCTCCTCCGTCTTGAGCGGCGCCAACGGCATGCCTGTGGCTGTGCTGAACCACAACCGCGTTATGGGCTACATGGTTCCAGCAAACGTCTACGAGGCGATGGTTGAGCGCCTGGACGAACTGGAGCTGGTCCAACTAGTCAAGGCTCGGCTCGATGCTAAAGAAACACCTGTTCGGGTATCTCTGGACGATCTGATTGGCGAGACAGAGGCAGATATCGCCAATGGCCGCTGAGTACGAGGTTGAGTGGGATCCGAAGGCACTGAAGGAGTTGCGTAAACTCGACGGAACAATACGCCTCCAGTTTCTGAAAAAGCTCCAGGAGCGGCAGTCCGGCCCGCGAGTGCCAGGCGATGCGCTTCATGGCATGAAGGACTGCTACAAGATCAAATTGCGCGGCGCCGGCTACCGACTTGTGTACCGCGTTGAGGATGAGCGAATTGTCATCCTGGTGCTGGCTGTCGGCAAACGCGAGCGAAGCTCTGTGTATGAGCAGGCGGGGAAGCGGTAGGCAGAGACAAGAAGCCCGGCGCTGGGCCGGGCTTGATCTCTAACGCGGTGCTGGCAGGGCAAGTAGGCGCTCAAGGTGCGGAATGGCCTTCAGGTCTTTACCTGAAAAATACGCGACGGATTTCTGCGGGAGCCAAACGGTGTGAAAATGATTTCTAAAGTCCGCAAGGACTTCGTTGGGATAAAGCTTGGGGTAAACGATGCGGCCATCTTCAAACTCATGGCGGTACTTTGGCAGTGCGTCCGTGTCAATTCCTTTGACATCCCTTAACCATTTGCAAAACATTTTACCTTCTGAGATGTCTGGCAGCAGGTTGTCTGGCAGCGTGTAACCGGTGTCCTCCATTGGACCTATCAAAACCAATGCCATTTCATTGAGCATAGAGAAATGGGTGTAAGGGACTTGGCTGCGGTTAGCCATGTATCTGCGGAGATGATAGGGAATGCCGTTGCCTTGAGGCTTTGCGCCACCACCGCCCAACCACTCCCTAACCCACTGCGACACTGCAACAGCGAATCTCGGCGAGCACCATTGCCCTAAATTTATAGCTACGTCTGGATGGACCCAAGTGCCACGGTTTTCGTTCGACCCATTGGTTACTGTGTGAATCAGCCGGTCACCGGGAATTCCCGTTGACCTCGTTAGCTCATTCAGAAAATCGCCAGTCGCCTTTAAACGCGAGTAATCGTAGAAGTTTTTCCCTGATGCGTTGCACATTGCCGTTGCATTAACGTAGCCATCAAGTGCTCGCTGATGAATAAGCGCGCCCTCTACCTGTCTCGGTATTAGTTCAAGTTGAGCCATCCTTGCCACCCCTCATTCGTAAGCGTCCGGCGAACTCACCTTCCGAACTCCAGCATTAAGGGCGATGGTGTCCGCGTATTTTTAAGCGGACGCGATCACCCTTATCGCCAGGATCTCCATGCGCCAACGAAGCTCTTATCCGAAACCATTCAAAGCTCAAGTCGTTCAAGAATGCCTGCAACCTGGCGCAACCGTGTCCAGTGTCGCCATCAGCCACGGCATCAATGCCAACGTTATCCGCAAATGGATGCCGCTCTATCGAGATCAGCCCGCAGCGGCTTCACTACCGGCATTCGTCCCGCTAAAAGCCGCACCTAAACGGCCAGCCGAAGCACCAGTGATCATCGAGTTGCCCATGGCCGGGCAAGTGATCACGGTGAAATGGCCAACCTCAGATCCTGAAGGCTGCGCGCAGTTTATTCGGGCTGTCACTCGATGATCCGCATCGATGCCATCTGGCTGGCCACCGAGCCGATGGACATGCGCGCCGGTACCGAAACCGCATTAGCCCGAGTGATCGCGGTGTTCGGTGCGGCGAAGCCGCACTGCGCTTATCTGTTCGCCAATCGCCGGGCTAACCGGATGAAAGTGCTGGTGCACGATGGCGTCGGCGTCTGGCTTGCAGCGCGTCGACTGAACCAAGGCAAGTTCCACTGGCCCGGCATTCGCCATGGCTGCGAGGTCGAACTCGACAGCGAGCAACTCCAGGCGTTGGTACTGGGCCTGCCGTGGCAGCGCGTTGGCGCCGGCGGTGTGATTAGCATGCTGTAAACGCCGGCCATTTGGCCGGTCTACTTGTCGTCGTCCCGCGTCTGCTCTGGCACAATCGGCGGCATGACTTTCTCGCCCAACCTCGACCAGATGACCCCGGAACAGCTTCGTGCCTTGGCGGCACAGGCGTTGCAGTTGCAATCCCAGGTTGAGGCGATGAGCAAGAAAATCCAGAACGATGAAACCATCATCGAGCATCTGACTTACGAGATCGCCCTGCTCAAACGCCACAAGTTTGCAAGGCGCAGTGAGCAAATCAGCCCGGCGCAAGGCAGCTTGCTAGATGACCTGCTCGATGCCGACCTTGAAGCTATCGAGGCCGAGCTGAAGCAGCTCCTTCCGGTTCCGCCACTAGCCGAGCCACGGCAATCTCCGAAACGTTCGCCATTGCCGCCGCAGTTCCCGCGCACCGTGATTCGCCACGAGCCTGAAAATACCCAGTGCGCCTGCGGCTGCCAACTTCAACGCATCGGCGAAGACGTCAGCGAGAAGCTGGATTACACGCCGGGCGTGTTTACCGTCGAGCAACATGTCCGGGGAAAATGGGCCTGCCGTCAGTGCGAAACTCTGATCCAGGCGCCGGTACCGGCCCAGGTTATCGACAAAGGTATTCCGACCGCAGGCTTGCTGGCCCACGTGATGGTGGCCAAGTTTGCCGATCATTTGCCGCTGTACCGGCAGGAGAAGATTTTTGGCCGCGCCGGGCTGCCAATTGCCCGCTCGACCCTGGCGCAGTGGGTCGGACAAACCGGCGTGCGGCTTCAGCCACTGGTCGATGCGCTGCGTGAAGCCGTGCTTAACAAGGACGTGATCCACGCAGATGAAACACCCGTGCAAATGCTTGCGCCAGGCGAGAAGAAAACCCACCGGGCCTATGTCTGGGCCTACAGCACGACCCCGTTTTCGGCGCTCAAAGCGGTGGTTTACGAATTCAGCCCAAGCCGTGCTGGCGAACATGCGCGCAACTTCCTGGGCGACTGGAACGGCAAGCTGGTCTGCGACGACTTCGCTGGCTACAAAGCCGGGTTTGAACAAGGCATCACTGAAATCGGCTGCATGGCTCACGCCCGTCGCAAGTTTTTCGATCTGCACGCGGCGAACAAAAGTCAGCTGGCCGAACAAGCACTGCACTCGATCAGCGGCTTGTATGAGGTTGAACGCCAGGCGCGGGACATGAGCGATGAAGATCGGTGGCGAATACGTCAGGAGTTGGCGGTACCGATCAGCAAAACACTGCATGATTGGATGCTGGCCCAGCGCGATCTGGTACCCAACGGATCGGCCACGGCCAAAGCCCTCGATTACAGCCTGAAACGCTGGGTAGCGCTGACGCACTACCTGGACGATGGGGCTGTGCCCATCGACAACAACCAGGTCGAGAACCAGATACGGCCATGGGCACTCGGGCGCTCGAACTGGTTATTTGCTGGATCGCTGCGCAGCGGTAAGCGGGCTGCGGCCATCATGAGTTTGATCCAATCGGCGCGCATGAACGGGCATGATCCGTATGCCTATCTCAAGGATGTGCTGAAGCGACTGCCGACGCAGCGGGCCCGTGAGATCGCACAATTGCTGCCGCATCAGTGGGTTCCGTCCTGACTACCCCAAGAAAAGCTGTAAGCGCACTTAGGCTTCAGTGAGTTTTTTCCGAAGAAAGCTCAAAGCATCCTTGAAAACCTGATGCCAATTCTCAGAGGGCTCGCTCACGAGCGGATGCCAAAAGAATCTGAATTCATGGCCTCCATCATCTTCTGCAAAATGCATCCAAGTATCTGGAAGGTCTTGGGCAACATGACATTCATGAAATGCCCATGTGTATCCAGTTACGATGCATCGCCGCTGCCCCAGATGTCGCCCAACTGTCGACTGAATCCCTGCTTCTTCTTTCAGCTCTCGAACCGCAGCCAGGTCGCTTGACTCACCTGGCTCGACACTGCCTTTGACCAGCTGAAAGCCTGCTAATGGATGCTCGAACGCTAAGATTTCCAGCGTTTCTCGGCCTAGCAGAACTACAGGACAAGATTTATCTGCTTCCATGCCGTCAAACCTACTCCGATCCTTACGCGTGAGTCGGGAAGAATAAGCGAAGCAAGCTGCCATCGAAACCGGAGAGGACGAAAGATTCACAAGGTGTGTTTGCCGTCCGCTTACCCTCATTCTCTAAAGATGCCCTACGGGCGGTAAAATTCTTTGCGCTTACATACTCATCCTTGTCAGGTCATCACGCGCCGCACGATCCTTCCCGCCTTCACCTCATGCGCCCACGCCATAAAAGTGGTTCAGCGCTATCAGCTCAACCACCGCCACGAAAACGCAGAGCACAACAAAACCAGGGCTGAATACCCGCTTGCGGCCTGATGAGCCCCAGCTAAGACCAGCTGCGTCGGAATAGCCGGGGATCAACATTAGGAAGGCCAGCGCAGCCAAGACCCCAACCTTGCTCCATAAGCTCTGCTCTCGCCATTCAGTCATTGGCTGATCCTGGGCAGCAGCATCAGGAAAACCGGCCATACCCAGGACACTTCATGGCTCTGAGGCGATTTCTAAGAACTTGAGTCTCGGTATATTCCGAATCCGAGGCGCCCATCTTGGACCGCAGTGCGTATTGCACGAAATCCTCAGCCTGCTGGCGATCTGCGGCTAGCTTGAAGGTACGGCATTGCTCTAGACGCTCAGCTTCCGTCACAGGCATCGGTAATGCGTCGATCTGTTTTTCGTACTCAGTTTTTTCTTTTGGCGTGCTGTAGCAGCCGGCGAAAAGAAGCGGCGCAGCTATTAGAGCGGCTATCCGTAAGGCATTCATCACTACATTCCCTTGCGCATACGAGCTTTGCTCAGCTCGCGGTAGTTCGATTTAGGTTGTCGCGCCCGACCAGGTGTCTATTCGGGCTTGTTTCGATTTATTTGCCCCGCCTTCACCTCATCGGCATAACTCACCAGCCTGTCAGTTTTCTCATATAGCGTACCCACCAGTCCCATCAGGGCTATGGCGTCAGCATCGCTGAGTTTTTCTGAGAGCTTACCCATCAAGGTTTGAGGCGATCGCCTTCAGGTCGCGGCGTAGCTGCTGGCTAGGTTTGGAGAGAGCCATGACTAAATATCCAAGTAGACTTATTGGGCCATTATTTCCTGATAGCGCTTCTGATATTCATCGTAAGGCAGGTTCTGTTCTGTGAGTTTCTGAAGTTGGATCTGCTTGTACTGACTCTTGGTCATAGGGCCAGGTGTCGGCTGCACGGGCGCCGCGGAGTAGTTTGATGGTGCCCCTCCTCCGACCTTCGAGCCACTACGGGCATAGCTGCTCACAGTCCCGTCAGGAGCAATGGTCACCGTAGTGCTCTCTACCTCCGTGCCGATACCTGCGAAACCGACATAGGCATAGCCCCAGCCCAAAACCTGCGATCCGTCAGAATTCTGGGTGACTGCTGTAGGCGGGCCGAGAAGGGCAATCACTTCTTTGCTGGTGGCTTTGCCTTTAATCAGGCTATCGATCTGGGCTGTTCGATTTTGGTGCCACTACTAGCGCAGCCGGAGAGGAGCGCCGCCATTGAGAGGCAAAGAAGCATCTTTTTCATAAAGTCCCTTTCTGTCTTGAGGCCAGCAAACTTAAGCCCTAGCTGGTGCTGCCAACCAGTCGTAATGAGGCGAATCTAACACCATTATTTAGCCACTACGAGTTGAAAGCTTTCTCCCCGAGAAAAATTAGCAAACGTCAAATCGCAAGAACAATTTGCTAATTTACAGCCACTCCTTCGCCACCTCATGGCGAAACAAGAGCACCTCAATTTTTTGCGAAAGCCAACAACGCGGCGGGCCCTTGCTCGCCCTGGAGAAAGTGAATGTCACCACGCCGAAATCAGGCGAATAACCCCACTCATTCAGCTCCCAATACGTAGGGGGCTCGCCAGGAGATCATCATGACCACCAACCAATACGATTCTCGCACCGCAGACAAGCTTGTGGTGCGACTGCCTAACGGCCTGCGCGCGGACATTGAAGCGGCTGCGAGCGCCGCGGACCGCAGCATGAACAGCGTATTCGTCCAGGCCGTGCGCCAGTATCTGGACGGACAGAATCGCCAATCCTTGCTGCTAGACGCTCTGACAAATGCCGGCGCCCCGCTCCCACCGGCTGTGAGTTCTAGCTTATGAGCCGCCGCAACGGACAACAGGGCGAGCGCCTGATCGAGCTGCTCAACGCCATGCAGCGTCGAGAAACCACCCCAGATCTATGCCATGTCCGCATCGTGCGGTATCGACGCTCGCAGGGTGCTGGCAGACCACTTTCAAGGTGGTGAACTCCATGGCTAAGACAGTACTGCGGGTGCGCCTCGATGGCGTCGCGTTCTACATGAACACCGAGACCTCTTCACCCGGTACCGGACACCGAAACAGGTTTCGCTTGTTCAAGACAGAAAACTACGGGCGCGACAAATCCGGCTGGATTCAGGTGGGCTCGACGGCTGGCCAGGAGTTATTGGCAATTGAAGATGAAAGCACCTTGCTGAAGGCGTGTGAAAAGCTATTCGCCAGCAAAAAGCCCCACCGCTACGACCTACATGGAGCGATACGCGGCAAATCCGGCAAGTGGGAGGGCGAAGCCTTTCCCATCAGGAAGTCAGTGCAAACAACGTCCTCCATCGACCAGTGATGACTCCATGGCCAAGTCAACTGCATTACCCACCAAAGAGACCGCGCCTCGCTTCCTCAGAGCGTCAACTGCCCCCTCGTACCTGGGCATGTGCCGGGAAGAATTTAACAAGACCGTTCGACCTAACGTCCGCGAATTCCCCATTGGGAAACAGGGCGTTGGCTTCGACCGGCTCGAATTGGATCAGTGGGCAGATTCCTGGGCTGAGTCCATGGCAATTGAAAAGCAAGCCAATGAGGACAACAATCTGCCCCGCAGTGGGCGCCAAGGAGCAAAACAATGGCGCGAAAAACGATGTCGGGCCTCTACCAGAGGAACGGGATTTGGCACATCGACAAAGTCGTCCGAGGTAGCCGACTTCAGGAAAGCACTGGAGCAAGCGAAAGGGAAGAAGCCGAGCAGTACCTGATTCATCGGCTGGAAAAGCTACGACAGGAAAAGATCTACGGCGTGCGCCAGGTGCGAACCTGGCGTGAGGCCGCTACCCGATTCCTGGTTGAGTTCAAAGACCAAGCATCGATCGGCCTTTCCGCATCCCACATCGAACAGCTTGACCCGTATATCGGTGATCTACCGATCACACACATCGATGACGGGACCTTGGCCCCATTCATCCGCGACAGGCAGCAGCCAAGCAAGACGGACAAAGGCAAGGTCAAGCCTGGCGTATCGAACAGGACGGTCAACATTGCTTTGCAACGTGTCGTTCGAATCTTGAACCTGTGCCACAGGAAGTGGCGAGACGCAGAGAAGCGGCCGTGGCTGGATAGCGTGCCGATGACCTCAATGCTGGAGGAGGCGAAGTCGAGCAGGAAGCCCTACCCGATGTCCTGGGCTGAGCAGTCGATGCTGTTCTCGGAGATTCCGGATCACCTGTTGAGGATGTCACTCTACAAGGTGAACACCGGGTGCCGGGAGCAGGAAGTCTGCAAACTTCAGTGGGATTGGGAGGTTAGGGTTCCGGAGTTGGGAGCAAGCGTGTTCCTGATCCCCGCTGATTTTGGCGGGAGAAGCGAAAAGTCAGGCGTGAAGAACGGCGACGAGCGACTAGTGGTGCTGAATAAGGTGGCGATGTCGGTCATCGACGGTCAGCGCGGCCTGCACTCGAAGTACGTATTCCCATACGGACAGCCGGACGAACGCGGTCCGACTCCGATGCACCGGATGAATGACACGGCGTGGAAGAAGGCCAGGGTGAGAGCGGCGACGAGGTGGGAGTTGGAACAAAAGTCGCCGGCACACCCTGGGTTCAGATCAATCCGGGTTCACGACCTCAAGCACACCTTTGGGAGAAGGCTGCGTGCCGCAGGGGTGACACTGGAAGATCGGAAGGCGCTCCTGGGGCACAAGAATGGCAGCGTTACCAGCCACTATTCTACCGCAGAGCTTGAGCAGTTGATCGCAGAGGCAAACAAAGTGTCAGCGACGGATTCACGCGGGCCGGCAATGAAAATGTTGAGGAGGAAAACGGGATGAACCCCCGCAAAAGTCCCTACGCATGAAAAAGCCGAACTGGTTAGAGTTCGGCTAAGTCATTGATAAATATGGTCGGGACGGAGTGATTCCAACACTCGACCCCTAGCACCCCATCTCCTTTTTCATACTTCTTGAAAGACTCCAAAATTTTACTCTGGATTTCTCCAAGCTAGTGTTTACTTGAGTTCCAGAGGTGTTCTGCTCTACGAGAGTCCAGGAACGTCCATCAAGAGCCGCCGTTTTTGTGGGGGGAAAAGTAGGGGTAACTCATTTTATGGCCAAAATCACCATCAAAGAACTTGAATCGCTGATCTCTGAAGATGCCAGCCGAATCCTTAGGGAAGATGACAATCAGCGCTGTTCTTTTCATACCAGTCGAATGAGCAGCAAGACCAAGAGCACGCTCAATACAGCCAGCACACTCAGTCCCGCAAGCACACCGCCAGCGCCCCAGGTCTGCAACAGGTAACCGCCTGCAAGGGGGGTCAAGGCTTGTCCTATGAGCGAAGGCCGAGCCATGCGTCCCATCAGCAAAACATAATGGGTGGGCGACATGAGGGCCAATGGCAGAAGTCCTCGAACGATCGCCCGCAAACCATTACCCGCGCCATAGATCACCAACCCCAGGGCAGTCATTGCCGGTGCGATGGTCACAAACAGCAGACCAATTGCCACGAATATCACGGAGATCAACGTCGTCCAGATTGGGTGTCGCTTACGCGAAAACACCTGTAGAACACGTGATCCTACCTGGCTCGGCCCCAGCAATGCGCTCAGTCCGACGGCGGCTGCAAGCGAGTAACCCTGCCCCTGCAACAATGAAATCAGCTGGACCGACATCGCCGTCATGATCACTGCACCCAAAGCAAAAATCAGCGTAAGCAACAAGTAGATCCGCCGGTCGATTGAGAAACTTTCGCCACCCACTGCCTGACTTTTTATGAGTGGTCCCGTGCCCCGTGCCAGCACCCAGAAATAAAGCGGCGCCACGACAATGACCAATAACACTCCATAAGCCACGCACGTCGTGCGCCAACCAACGTGTTCGATGACCAACGCAACCGCGGGCCATGACAGTGTTGTAGCAAACCCGGACACAAGCGTGATGCCCGTAATCGCACTGCCCGCTCGCTCCCCATAGAGAGAACCTAAAGCGGCGAATAGCGCTTCATACAACCCCAGCGCCATACCGACACCTATTACAGCCCAAGACAAAAAAAACATCGGCAACGAGGTCGAACTGGCCATCAGAAACAACCCGATGGCGACGCCCAGACCGCTACTGGCCAGAATAGGGCGACCGCCGTACTGGCCAGTAAGCTGGCTGGTCAACGGCGCCAGCAACGCGGAAACCAGAATGCTCAGAGACAGTGCGCCATACACCCATTGGCTGGCCCAGCCGGTTTCTTTCATGATCGGATCGGCCATGACGGCCATCAGGAAGAACGAGCCTCCCCAGACCAGAACCTGCAGCATCCCCAAAATAAAAATGCCGAATACGCCAGGCAGTCGCGTTTGTTGATTCAAGACGATGTCATCAGTGGTGAGAAAGGCGGATAGCGTGACTAGCTGAGCAATTACGTTTAAACGAACGATTCACCTAGCCAACGAATCCATTGGCTCAAAGCATGTGCCCAGCCCAAATCTTACGATTGACCAGGTCGGCAGCAATTTCGATGAAGGCATCCCCGACGAATTTGGCAGCCGGACTGACACGCCTGTCGGCAGGAAAAACCTGAACAAGTTTGCGCATGGGAATGGGGTCAATCAAGGGAGCGGCACTGAGCACGCCAGCTTCGATTTGGGCGTAAATCGATGCCAAAGGCAAAGCGGTCAAACCGAACCCATTGCAGACCAAGGCAATCATCGCGCCAAAGGAATCCGCTTCGACACTGGTCTTGAGCTTGATCCCGACTTCACGCGCACAATCATCCAGAATCACGCGAAGGCTATGCCGAGCACTTGGCAACACCAATAGCTGCTCTGCCAAAGACTCGAACGACACCGGTGTATCAAGACGCAGGTTGGCGCTGGCGGGGCCGACCAGCAGCAGATTTTCCATCATCACCGGCACGATACGCAGCGTATGCAGGGGTTGGGGATCGTAAGAAATCGCCAGTTCCAATTCGCCACGCTGAACCCAATCCAGCAGATAGCCGCTGAAGGCCGAGGAAAACCTGACGGCAAGATTCGGATGCGCCTCTTTGATTTTGCGCACTAGAGGAACGGTGACGATTTCCGCTACCGTCGGCGTCGTACCGATGACGACCGTTCCCCGAAAAGAGGTCTTTCCGCCCACCACAGAACTTCGAATGGACTCCATTTCTTCCATGATTCGAGTGGCATGCGCCAAGACTTCACGGCCGGCATCGGTAATTTCCATGCCTCGTCCATGCCGATCAAAAAGGTAGGCCCCGAGTTCCTTTTCCAACAGACGAATTTGCCTACTCAGTGCCGGTTGTGCGATGTGAAGCCGGTCGGAGGCCTTGCTGAGACTGCCAAGCTCGGCCACATGAATTAGGGTCTTGAGTTGAACGACATCCATTACCTGGCCAGTCAAAGTCGGGCTCGGCGCGAAATGCGTCGAAAGTAGTATGAGTGTAAACGCATTAGCGTTCCTTGGAATGCCACAGGGCCCGCGCCGCATGGGGCCTTGCGACTTTCGAGCCGGCTGTATCCCCCAGCCCGCACGGGTTGCAAGGCAAGCTATAAAATTTCGGTATATCAGTTAGGCCTGGCTGACGGCTTATTACCCTCGTCACTCTGCGGTAGCGTGCAATCAACGTCGACGCCAAGAGCGCTCGACTGACTACAAGAATAAGATTCGAGGGCTTACGTCATGATTTACTGCATTTCTCGTTACCTGACCGACCCGCCTTACACAGTCAGCAAGCAGCTGACCTCTCATATACATCCCCCCTCTTCATGTGCCTTGGTCGTCAAAGGATCACTGCAACTGCGTTAAGCCCATCAACCCATCGAGCTTGCAACGTCGGACACGCATCAGCGTGCGCCTCGTATCGTCTCGCCTTGAAAAAAGGGTGAACAGAATGTCTGCATCAACCAGCGACTCAACACTCCACACTGAAAAGTCCGATCAGATAAAAAGTCCGAATCGCGTCAGAGCCATCATGGGTGCCTGCTCGGGCAATTTGGTGGAGTGGTACGACTTTTTCATTTACGCCTATACCGCCATCTATTTTGCGAGCTCGTTTTTCCCCAAAGGCGACACCACCAGTCAGTTGCTCGCAACCGCCGGCGTCTTCGCCGTCGGCTTTTTCATGCGGCCTCTCGGCGGCTGGATTTTCGGCTGGATTGCCGACACTCGCGGCCGCAAGGTCTCGATGATTATCTCGGTTTTTATGATGTGCGCCGGCTCCCTGCTGATTGCCGTCATGCCGACCTATGAAACCATTGGTGTGGCGGCGCCAGTTTTGCTTGTCGTCGCGAGGTTGATTCAAGGGCTGTCAGTCGGCGCGGAGTACGGCACCGGTGCCACCTACATCAGTGAGATCGCTACACCTGGGCGTCGCTGTTTCTATGGCTCGTTCCAGTACTTCACCATCATTGCCGGTCAGCTCATGGCATTGATGACTGTGGTCATTCTCCAGCAAACCCTCACCGGCGAAGAATTGCGCGAATGGGGCTGGAGGATTCCGTTCTTCATCGGTGCCCTGAGCTCAATCGTGGTGGTGTATCTGCGCCGCGCCATGCATGAAACCGCCACCAAGAAAGACATGAGCCGCAAAGACGCCGGCTCGCTACGCGGCATGTTCAAGCACAAACGGGCGGTCGCGCTGGTGGTAGCGTTTACCATCGGTGGTTCTTTGTACTTCTACACCTTCACCACCTATATGCAGAAGTTCCTGGTGATCTCAGCCGGTTTCAGCCCGGAAACGGTTAGTTTCATCATGACCGCGGCCCTGGTCGGTTTCATGTTCTGCCAGCCACTGTTCGGCTTGCTGGCGGACCGTATCGGGATCAAGGCGCACATGCTGATGTTTTCCGGGTTGGCGATGCTGTTGGTGATTCCCCTGCTCTATTCACTGCAATCGGTCAGCAGCCCGTTTACGGCGTTCCTGCTGGTGTTTGGTGGCCTGGCCATTGCGTCGCTCTACACCCCGATTGCCGGGATCGTCAAAGCTGAACTGTTCCCACCTGCGGTACGCGCATTGGGCGTAGGCTTTCCGTATGCCATCGGCAATGCGGCATTCGGCGGCACCGCCGAATACGTCGCCTTGTCGCTCCGGTCCCAAGGCATTGAGGAATATTTCTTCTTCTATGTCGCGGCCGTCGTGACCATCACTTTCATCGCCGCGATGCTGATGCCGAATCTTTCGCGCTATGGATACATCAGCGGTTCCGGTGAGATCGAAGAGCGCACCGGTTTGAAGGGTTGCGCAAAGTCACACGCTGCGAGCGTTTGAAGCACTGACGATTACAGCAGGTATTTGAAAAGGGCCCATGAGATCCATGGGCCCTTTTTGCATCACTGGGTAGCAGATGCAGGTGCAACTTGAGTGACAGTTTCGGCGAGGACGTTGGCCGCGTGCTCCCGGTTCGGCCATGCATGCAAATCAAGATCAAGATCCTTGAACTGACTTGAATCGAAGACAGGCGTTTTGATGCCGGCTTTGCGTTGCTGGTCATAGTCGCGCAGCAAGCGCATGCCGACATTGAACAACAGCGCCAGGGCGATCAGATTCACGAAGGCCAGCAGCGTCATGGTGATATCGGCAAAAGCGAACACAGTGCCCAGATTTTGTACGGCCCCCCAAAGGATCAGCAGCAGCACCAAACCACGATAGACAATGACTGCAGCGCGCTTGTCGCCCAGCAGAAAGCGCAGGTTATTCTCGCCCAGGTAGTAGTTGTAGAGGATCGACGTGAAGACAAACAGCGCCAACGCCACGCTGATGAAGGTGCGTCCCCAATCTCCGACCACTGCCGCCAACGCGTTCTGAGTCAGCACCAGGCCATCGCCTTCAAAACTAGCCGTGTAAAAGCCTGACAGCAGAATCAGCAGCGCCGTACAGGTACAGATCACAAAGGTATCGAGAAAAACGCTGAAGGCCTGAACCACCCCTTGAGCCGCCGGGTGATCCACTTTCGCCACCGCGGCTACGTTGGGAGCACTCCCCAGTCCCGCCTCGTTGGCAAACACCCCACGTTTGACGCCCATGACAATGGCACTACCGACCAGGCCGGCAAACGCCTGATCCAGGCCGAAAGCACTTTTGAAGATGGTCATCAGCATTCCGGGAACATGATCAAACTGGAGCACGATCACATAAACGGTCACGCCAATGTAAGCCAGCGTTTTGACCGGCACCAGCAGGTCCGAGACCGCGGCGATGCGCTTGATGCCGCCCATGAACACCAGGCCAAGCAATATGGCAATCGTAATTCCGGAGTAGGTCGTAGAGAAACCGAACGCATTATTCAGCGAGTGAGTCACGGCGTGGGATTGCAGTCCGTTGAAGGCGAAACCAAAGGTCACCAATAGCAGTAACGCCATGACCTTGCCCAGCCAGGGTTGTTTCAGTCCGTACTGGATGTAATACGACGGCCCGCCGCGGAACTGTCCGTTAGCATCACACCGTTTGTACAACTGCCCCAGGCTGCACTCAAAGAAGCTGGTGGACATGCCCACCAGCGCGGTAACCCACATCCAGAACACCGCGCCCGGGCCGCCCAACGTTACCGCCAACCCGACACCGGCGATATTGCCCGCACCTACGCGCCCCGCCAGGCTAAGCATCAATGCCTGGAATGAGCTGATCTGCCCGGCACTCTTTTGCACGCTATCGCGGAAGGCGCCGAACATATGCAGAAAATGGCGGAACTGGACAAAGCGTGAACGCACCGTGAAGTAGCCGCCCAGGCCTACGATGAGCACGATCAGAAGCTTGCCGGAGAGAAAATCATTAATGACATCAAGCATGGGTCGAACCTCTTGTTTTTATAGGTACACGGATTTCAGGCACGCACGCGCCTGCACAAGTCGCCGCCCGAAGGCAGGAGAAGTGACTGAATCAGCTTTTGAATTTCAACTTCGTGGCCTGGCCAGGCTCCCGCGAATGATCAGGAAGCCCTCAGGACGACCGGGTTTACCCGGTAAGGCTGCTCACCTGGAAATCGGCGATCTGTTGCCACATCGCGATGGGGTTGGAATACATCGGGAAATGCCCGCAATCAGGAATGGGGGCCAGCCGGACACCTTCGGCCTGGATATGCGGCAGATAGGACAGTGACGCGTTCTGCTCGCCGTACATGAACATTCGTGGGCATTTCAAGCCGAGGAATTTGCTCATCAGATCGGCATTATCGGAAAGATCTACCATCGACTGGAATATCCCCCGCACCGCACCGGCACGCACCTTGTGCCGCAAGCTCGCGGAATAGAGTGCACTGGCATAGGCAGGGGCGTGTCGGGCACGTTCGATGAAGGCGGCGAAAAACACCTCGGGATCGTTGCTCGGATAGTCGATGATCTGCCGGCTGAGGAAGCAGTCTTCCGGGGCGATATTGCCCTCGATATCGACGAAACTGAGCACCCGGTCCGGGAACTGATGCGCCAGCATCAATGCGGTCAGACCGCCCATGGAATGGCCGACCAGATGGAAGCGTTCGATGCCGAAATGTGCCAGCACCTGCAGCGCTGTCTGCAGCACAAAGGGAATGGAAATCCTGGAAAGATCATCGCACTGGCTTTCACCACAACCCGGTGCGTCGTAAGCCACGAAAGGGTGACCGGCGAACGCGGGCTGCTGCACGATGTCGGCATAGTCCTCCTTGGTCGAACCAAAACCATGCAGGAACACGATCGGCGCAAGGACGCCGTCGCGATGGATGGCGGCCACGTTCAGTTGGACACCCTCCACCGTCAGAGGGAGTTGCACATGAGTGAACGTTTGTGGAGAAGACACGTTGTTGACTCCTTGAACGAAAAGGTAGCGCCGAACTTGGGTTGCCGGCAGCCAGACTCGCAATTTCAAGGGAATCGAGCCTTCTGTAAATTCCTAATACGGGAAGGCTTTCATACGCCAAACCTATCACTCCTGTTCACGCACAGGGCCTTGCTCGACTCACACACGGGACTGGAGTCGGGTGACCAGCTCCTGCAACAGCGGATTGGGCCGATCTGCATTCCAGGCCACCGCTGTGGTCACGACATTGAGCTTCTGGATCAGTGCTCGAAATACCACATTGTCCGGTGCCAGTTTTTTCAGCGACGCTGGTACCAGTGCGATACCCTGGCCGCAGCTGACAAAGGCAATTTGCGAGGCGACCGAGCGCACTTCATGCAGCACGCGCGGGGAAAAACCGCTGGCGCGGCAAGTCGCAATCAGATTGTCGAAGTAGACCGGACTAACCTTTCGGGAAAACATCACCAAGGGTTCAGTGGCCAGGCTGGCCAGGCTGATTCGCGTGCGCGCCGCCAAGGGGTGATCGCTGGGCAGGGCCACAACCAGGCGGTCCTGAGTCAGCGGCAGTGATTTGATCGAGGCCCCCAGATCACCGTCCAGCCGGGCGAAGGCCAGGTCGATGTCTCCGGCTTCCAGCGCCGGCACCGCTTCGACGCTGTCGATCTCCCGTACAGACACGGTGAGGTGCGGGTAATCGCTCTTCAGTTGCTCGATCAAACCCGGCAAGACATCAAACATGGCCGTAGAAATCGCGCCGATGGTCAATATCCCCGACTGCCCCGCCACCGCCTCCTCCACGGCGAGCTCCAGCCGTTCCAATTGGTCGGCGAACTTGCGCACGGCCGGCAGAATCGCCGCTCCCACCGGGGTCAGCTTCGCACCGCGTCGCGAGCGATCAAACAGCTTGACCTTGAGCGCCTGCTCCAACACTTGGATCTGCTCGCTCAGCGGTGGCTGGGACATGCCCAAACGCTTGGCCGCACGGCCGAAGTTCTGTTCTTCGGCCACCGCCAGGAACAACCAGAGATGACGAATCAGTCGAAAATTGATCATGATTAATCCATAGGTTTAACGTATCTAACGCATCTGTGATTAGTAATATACCTATCAAATTGTCTCGCTAACACTGGGCGCCTCCGTCACCACTGAGGCTTTCCCATGATCAATAAGAGTTTGCTGGATCGCTTGGCGGCGCTGGATACCAACACGGTTTCCGATGCGCTCGACTTCATCGGCCTGCCGGGTGCCACTGTTGGGCTGCGCCCACTGTGGAACTGCCCAAAGATTGTCGGCCGCGCCAGCACCGTGCTGCTGGCTCCTAAATCCGACAACGTCCCCACTGTGCACCTGATTACCCCCGTGGTGGAACAGATCGACAGCGATGATCGTGTGCTGGTGATTGCAGGTGGAATCGAAGGCATCTCCTGCTGGGGCGATATCCTCGCCAATGCAGCGGCCAGCAAGAAAGTGCGCGGCACGGTAATCGACGGTTTCAGCCGCGACATCGACGGCAGCGAGTCGATTGGCTACCCGGTTTATGGCCGCGGGGTGACCATGATCAGTGCCCGCAATCGGGTGGTGCAGATCGATGCCGCCGTAACCATCAACGTGGCCGGCGTCGACGTCAGCGAGAACGACTATGTCATCGCCGATACCTGCGGCACCGTATTCGTGCCCTCAGCCTATATCGAGAAAGTGCTCGACCTTGGCGAGCGTATCGCCCGCCGCCAGGACGGCATGGTCGAGGCTGTCCGCAGCGGTCGCTCGGTCGCCGAAGTGATGCATGACACCCAATTCGAAGCGATCCACACGGAGCACGCCTGATGAATATCGAAGACAAAGAACTGGTCGCCTTGTTTGAAGGCCTGGACACCCCGGGTGTTTCCGATGCGCTGGACAAACTCGGCCTGCCCGGCCAATGCCTCGGTGTGGCGCCACTGGACAACTACAGCAAGGTTATCGTCGGCCCGGCGTTTACCGTGCAGTACGTCTCGGCCAGCGTACCTCCGGGTACCGTTGGCGATTTCATCGAAGACGTCGCGCCCGGCGATGTGGTGGTCATCGACAACGGCGGCCGCACTGATTGCACCGTCTGGGGCGACATCATGACCCAGTACGCCGGTACTCGGCAGATCGCTGCCACAGTCATCGACGGTGTTTGCCGTGACGTGAACAAAGCACTGGGCGATGGCTACCCGATCTTCAGCAAGGGCCGCTTCATGCGCACCGGCAAAGACCGCGTACAGGTTCAGTCGGTCAACCAGCCGGTGTCCATCGGTGCCGCCCGGGTCTGTGCCCGCGACATCGTAGTCGCCGACGCCAACGGTGTGGTCGTCGTCCCCCGGGCTCGTGCAGCTGAAGTGGCAGCGTGTGCCCGTCAGATCGAATCGGTCGAAGCCGACATTCGCGCCCTGATCGCTCAGGGCAAAACCCTTAAAGAAGCCCGCGCCGCACTGGGCTACCACAGCCTGCAGAGGAAAGTTTGATGACCATACTCCCCCTCCCCCTGGATTCTTACGCACGGGCAAAAGTGCTGGGCAGTTCGACGCTGTATGAAGCGTCCCACCTGCCTTGCGCGGTCGACAGCGCGATCCGCCCGATCTGGGACGGTGCCTTTATCTCCGCTCCCGCTTACCCTCTGGAATGCTCGCCCGGCGACAACCTCGCCCTGCACCTGGCGATGGAACGTGTGCCCCGTGGCAGCGTGCTGGTCGTAGGCACGGGCAGCTTCATCGCCGGTTATTGGGGCGAAGTGCTGACCGTGGCGGCCGAAGCGGCTGGCGTGGTCGGGCTGGTGATCGATGGTGGCGTACGCGATATTGCGGCCCTGAAGAAACGCCAGTTCCCGGTGTTCGCCCGCGGCATCTCGCTGAAAGGCACAGTCAAAGCCAGTGCGCCTTCGGTGGGGCAGCCGTTCAATTTCAATGGTGCTTTCGTGACACAGGGCGACTGGGTGGTGGCCGACGATGATGGTGTGATCATCATTCCCAAGGCGGATGCCGCACGCACCTTGGCAGAAGGTGAAGCGCGGGCGGACAAGGAAGCGCAGATGATGCAGGCGTTGACCGAGGGCCGCTCGACCCTGGAACTGATGAACCTGACTGAGTGGAGAACTCGCGCATGAGCGCCGATATCCAACGTCTGAATCAGCGTCTTGCCAATGCGCAGCCGTCCGCGACTTACCGAATCATGGATCGGGTGGCAGAGCGCCGGGCGCAAGGCGCGAAAATTATTTCGCTGTGTGCCGGCGAGCCGGATTTCGATACGCCCAAGCATGTGCGTGAAGCGGCCATTCATGCCATTGAACACGGCCACACCCGCTACACCCAGGTCGCCGGTGTACGTTCACTGCGAGAAGCAGTGGCCGCCAAGTTCCGTCGTGAGAACGGTCTGGACGTAGCCTGGCAAGACACCCTTGTCTGCAACGGTGGCAAACAGGTGATCTACAACGCCTTGGCCGCGACCCTCAATGAGGGTGACGAAGTTATCGTGCCGGCGCCGTACTGGGTCAGTTACCCGGAGATGGTTCAATTGTGTGGCGGTGAAGCCCGAATCGTTACTTGCGACGCCGACACTGGCTTCAAGCTGACGCCCTCGGCGCTGGCCGCCGCGATCACACCGCAGACCCGCTGGTTGATCCTCAATTCGCCGTCCAACCCGACCGGCGCGGTGTATAGCCGGGAAGAACTGCACGCCTTGGCTGAGGTGTTGTTGGCTCACCCTCACGTGCTGATTCTGGCCGATGACATCTACGAGCATCTGATTTTTGATGATCAAGCGTTCTACACCCTGGCCCAGGTTGAACCACGACTGGCACCTCGCACCCTGACCATGAACGGTGTGTCCAAGGCCTATGCTATGACCGGCTGGCGAATCGGTTTCGCCACAGGGCCGCGCTGGTTGCTGGAAGCCATGGAAAAACTGCAAGGTCAGCAAACCTCTGGCGCCAGCTCTGTGTCGCAACAGGCTGCGCTCGCGGCACTGGAAGGTCCCAAGGATTTCATCCGTGAAAGCCGGGTGGCATTCCAGAGTCGTCGCGATTTGATGGTGGCGCTGCTGAACGACACCCCAGGCCTTGAATGCGTCAGTCCAGCCGGGGCGTTCTACGCGTTCGCGTCCTGTGCCGGATTGATCGGGCGTACCTCAGCGGGTGGCCGGGTACTGCACACCGACGAAGATGTCGCGCATGCACTGCTCGACGAAGCGGATGTGGCCGTAGTGCATGGTAGCGCTTTTGGTCTTGGCCCTTACATTCGCATCGCCTACGCCCTGGATGAGGCTTCATTGCGCCGGGCCTGCGAGGCGATCCGTACCTTCTGCACCTCACTACGTTAATCATTTCCCTTCCCATAATGCGTGGCTATCGCCGTTGCCCGGCAGGCCACGCATTCACCCCACCTGCTATACAAAATGGGCATATCTCAAAGACAAAAACGGTAGTCGCAGTCCGCTCCCAGCACTCCCAGAATGGGTGAAAACACAAAAGCAGCACTGCTTGGGAGATTGGCATGTCAACAGAAGCTGAACACACCGTGGGACAGGATTGGCAAGAGGACGTGTTCCGCGTGCTCAAGGCCCACGACGTCAAACACGTGGTCTTCGTACCGGATGCAGGTCACTCGGCGGCCATCCGCATGTCGTATGCCGACCCGGATATCAAGGCTGTCGTCCTCACCACCGAAGAAGAAGGCATCGGCTACCTCGCCGGCGCCTGGCTGGGCGGTGAGCGCGGTGCACTCTTGATGCAGTCCAGCGGCGTCGGTAACTGCATCAACACCCTGGCACTTCAAGTCTGTGCCGGCTTCCCGCTGTTGATGGTGGTCACCATGCGCGGCGACTGGG
This sequence comes from Pseudomonas sp. S4_EA_1b, assembly GCF_016307435.1. Classification (NCBI taxonomy): domain Bacteria; kingdom Pseudomonadati; phylum Pseudomonadota; class Gammaproteobacteria; order Pseudomonadales; family Pseudomonadaceae; genus Pseudomonas; species Pseudomonas sp. S4_EA_1b. Next base: position 33,051 of record NZ_JAEILC010000039.1, read on the forward strand.
CCGAATTCAACGCGTGGCAGAACCCGATGGGCCAGGCCACAGAAGCCTCCCTGAATCTGATGAAAGTGATGACCTGGCGCGCGGACGTCCCGGAAGACGTTGCCCCGCTGCTGCACGGTGCCGCGACCATGGCCTTCAACGGTGATTCGTCCACTGCCCTGCTGCTCGGTCAGCGCCTGATTGGAGAAAAGAAATGGGTCAAGTAAGCGCAAACCACACTCTGTGCCGCCGCGAAGTGGTCAAGGCCTTGCTGGCCGACCGCAAAGACGTGCTGGTCGTGACGGGTCTCGGTTCGGCGTCCTACGACGTCATGGCTGCCGGTGACAATGATCTGAATTATTACCTGTGGGCTGCCATGGGCAGCGCGATCACTGTGGGTCTGGGCCTGGCAAATGCGCAGCCAGACAAATCGGTGGTGGTAGTCACCGGTGACGGCGAGTTGCTCATGGGCTTCGGTGCACTGGCCACGGTAGCACTGCAAAAGCCCGCCAACCTGACCATCGCGGTGCTGGATAACGGTCACTTTGGTGAAACCGGCATGCAAGTCAGCCACGCCGGTTTTGGTATTTCCCTGGACCAGGTGGCGAAGACTTGCGGCTTCAGTTGGACCGATGAAATCCGCGACATGGAAGGCGTACATGACCTGCGCGAGCGCTTTGCGAGCCGCGACGGCGTCAAGCTCGCGACGATAAAGATCAAAGCGGAAAACCCGCCACGGGTGCTGCCACCGCGCGATGGTCATTACGTCAAGAATCGCTTCCGTGCCGCCTTGGGTTTCAACCCGATCTGATTGCTCTTTGCCCGGACCCGGTCACGCAGGGCAGATGCCGTGCGTGACACGTTGAGGAGAATAATAATGACTGACCGTAACTCTGAAGAGCTCAATGCCATCCGCGAGGGCGTACGTGCTCTGTGCGCTGAATTCGATGCGGCTTACTGGCGCAAAGTCGACGAAGAAAAAGGTTTTCCGGAAACCTTCGTCAAGGCCCTGACCGATGCCGGCTGGCTGGCGGCGATGATTCCTGTCGAGTACGGCGGATCCGGCCTCGGGCTGGCCGAGGCCTCGGTGATCCTTGAAGAAGTGAACCGTTGCGGCGGCAACTCCGGCACCGTCCACGGGCAGATGTACAACATGTTCACCCTGCTACGACACGGCAGCGAGGCGCAGAAAAGCTACTACCTGCCGAAACTGGCCAGCGGTGAATTGCGCCTGCAATCGATGGGCGTCACCGAACCCACTACCGGCACCGACACCACCAAGATCAAGACCACCGCGATCAAGCGCGGCGACAAGTATGTGATCAATGGGCAGAAGGTGTGGATCTCACGAATCCAGCATTCCGACTTGATGATCCTGCTAGCGCGCACCACACCCTTGGCCGAGGTGAAGAAGAAGTCCGAGGGCATGTCGATCTTCCTTGTCGACCTGCGTGAGGCCATCGGCAATGGCATGACAGTGCAACCCATCGCCAACATGGTCAACCACGAGACCAATGAGTTGTTCTTCGACAACCTGGAGATCCCCGCAGACAGTCTGATCGGCGAGGAAGGCAAAGGCTTCCGCTACATCCTCGACGGGTTGAATGCCGAGCGCACCCTCATCGCCGCCGAATGCATCGGTGACGGTCGCTGGTTTATCGAAAAGGCCAGTGCCTATGCTCGCGACCGCGTGGTGTTTGGGCGTCCTATCGGGCAGAACCAGGGCGTGCAATTCCCCATCGCCGAAGCGCACATCGAAATCGAAGCGGCCGACCTGATGCGCTGGCGCGCCTGCGAGGAATACGACAGCGGCCTCAACGCCGGGGCCAGCGCCAACATGGCCAAGTACCTGGCGGCGAAAGCCTCCTGGGAAGCGGCTAATGCCTGCTTGCAGACCCACGGAGGCTTCGGCTTTGCCTGCGAATACGACGTCGAGCGTAAATTCCGTGAAACCCGTCTGTATCAGGTGGCGCCCATCTCCACCAACCTGATCCTGTCGTACGTTGCCGAACACCTGCTTGAACTGCCGCGCTCCTTTTAAAGGATCAGCGTAAAGCCCAGTGCGTCGGCCCAAGCTGGCGCGGCTGGGGAGCCATGACAAGAGAGATAATAATCATGAGCCAACCCAAAGGCATCCGTCCGCTCGATGGCATTACCGTCGTCAGCCTTGAGCATGCGATTGCAGCGCCCTTCTGCACCCGACAATTGGCCGATCTTGGCGCGCGCGTGATCAAGGTCGAACGCCCAGGCACGGGTGACTTCGCCAGAGGGTACGACCAACGCGTCAACGGTCTCGCCTCGCACTTCGTCTGGACCAATCGTTCGAAAGAAAGCCTGACCCTCGATCTGAAACAAGATTCGGCCACCGAGGTGCTGGACAGCTTGCTGGCCACTGCCGATGTCCTGGTGCAGAACCTGGCGCCGGGTGCCGCAGCACGAATGGGACTTTCATTTGAGGCTTTGCATCAGCGGTTTCCGCGCCTGATCGTTTGTGACATTTCAGGCTACGGCGCAGGCGGCCCGTATGAAAAGAAAAAAGCCTATGACCTGTTGATCCAGAGCGAAGGCGGATTCCTATCGGTCACCGGCGGACCGGGTGAGGAAGAAATGGCCAAGGCCGGTTGCTCGATTGCTGACATCTCGGCCGGCATGTACGCCTACACCGGAATTCTATCTGCCTTGCTGTTGCGTGGACGCACTGGCGAAGGTAGCCACCTCGATGTGTCGATGCTGGAAAGCCTGGTCGAGTGGATGAACTACCCGATGTACTACGCCTACGACGGCGCTACACCTCCCCCTCGCGCCGGCGCCGCGCACGCCACGATCTACCCCTATGGCCCCTTCCCCATCGGTGACGGCACCACAGTCATGCTGGGGTTGCAGAACGAACGAGAGTGGCGGCTGTTTTGCGACAAGGTACTGCTTACTCCTGAACTGGCGAAAGACGAACGCTTCTCTGCCAACTTCAAGCGCGTCGAAAACCGTCAAGCGCTGCGGGCACTCATCGTTGAATCGTTCTCCACACTCAATTTCGATGCCGTGTTTGATCGGTTAGAGCATGCGCAAATTGCGAACGCCCGGGTCAACGACATGCAAGGTGTTTGGGACCATCCGCAACTTCAGGCACGTGACCGATGGCGGGAAGTCGAAACCTCCGCCGGCACCGTCCCGAGCTTGATACCTCCCGGCAGCAACAGCGCGTTCGAGCCACGTATGGATGCCGTACCGGGCCTCGGTCAGCACACCGAACAGGTGCTCAGGGAACTGGGTCTGGGTACAGACCGTATTGAACAAATGCGCGCAGCCGGGGCGATTTAGCCTTCATCTGAAAACAAAAAACCTGCCTGCAACAATCAAAGTTTTTCGAGAGAACACTGCCCAATGAAAATGCTGGTAGCTGTGAAACGAGTGGTCGACTACAACGTCAAGGTTCGCGTTAAGGCGGACAATTCCGGCGTCGACCTCACCAACGTGAAAATGTCGATGAACCCGTTCTGCGAGATCGCCGTGGAAGAAGCCGTACGCCTGAAAGAAAAGGGTGTTGCGACCGAAATCGTTGTCGTCTCCATCGGCCCGTCCACCGCTCAAGAGCAACTGCGCACCGCGCTGGCTCAGGGTGCCGATCGCGCCATCCTCGTCGAATCCGCCGAAGATCTGACTTCCCTGGCCGTTGCCAAGCTGCTCAAGGCTGTTGTCGACAAGGAACAGCCACAGCTGGTGATCCTTGGCAAACAGGCCATCGACAGCGACAACAACCAGACTGGCCAGATGCTCGCTGCATTGAGCGGCTACGGTCAGGGCACGTTCGCTTCGAAAGTCGAAATCAGCGGCGACAGCGTGGCTGTTACCCGTGAAATCGACGGCGGCGCGCAGACAGTTTCCCTGAAACTGCCGGCCATCGTCACCACCGACCTGCGTTTGAACGAGCCGCGCTACGCGTCGCTGCCCAACATCATGAAAGCCAAGAAGAAGCCTCTCGACGTGCTGACTGCGGACGCTTTGGGCGTTTCCACCGCCTCCACCAACAAAACCCTGAAAGTCGAAGCGCCTGCTGCACGCAGCGCGGGTATCAAGGTCAAGTCGGTGGCTGAACTGGTCGAGAAACTGAAAAACGAAGCGAAGGTGCTTTGAGCTTAGGAGCCTAATCATGACTATCTTGGTAATCGCTGAACACGACAACAAAGTAGTGGCCCCGGCCACGCTGAACACCGTGGCTGCTGCCGTCAAAATCGGCGCTGACATCCACGTTCTAGTTGCAGGCCAGGGCGCTGGCGCCGTGGCTGAAGCCGC
>NZ_JAEILC010000039.1:37372-37493 GCF_016307435.1 Pseudomonas sp. S4_EA_1b
ACCAGATCTCCGAGATCATCGCCGTGGTCAGCGCTGACACCTTCCAGCGTCCGATCTACGCCGGTAACGCCATCGCGACCGTACAGTCCAACGCTGCAGTGAAAGTGATCACCGTGCGTGC
>NZ_JAEILC010000004.1:0-37609 GCF_016307435.1 Pseudomonas sp. S4_EA_1b
GCTAGGACCTATTCAGACAACAATTACACCATACTTGCATTTCTCGGCTGCGAGACTGCTGAAAGATATCTTAACCTGATTTTCAAGACGGAAGAATCTTCTCGACTGGGAAAAGATTTAAAATCTTTATATTATGGACTCTAACGCGCAGCATCAGTCACGAGCAATCAAACGTGAGAGAGAATGTGTAGCACCTCCTCAACAGTAACATGAGAAGCCCTGATTCCGGCACACCGGTACACAACGCTAACAGAGCTTTGCTCAGGTAGAAGATAACACCTCACCGCCCAGTTGATTTTACGAATTTGATAGTCATGGTTCGATTCAAGCATATCCGTCATCAGAAAGGTGCTGATAGGAAATTTATTAGGTATTTTCAAAAACTCACGGCTACGAGCAACTTTCCTCCCCAAAGCCGCGCGGGTAATCTTTTGGGGCTTTTCTTGTGTAGAAAGAATCTGGTCCCTCGCTATTAGAAGCTCTCGAGCAAGAGCCAGGTCCCTCGCATCCCAATCGACTAATTCTGGCCTTGATCGGGTGAAAGGATGCGCAGACACGTACTCGGCTAACCATCCTCTATCATGACGGTACAGCCACATATAGCCAGGCTTTTCATGGCATTTCATGCTGAGGCTGCTTGAGAAAGCTGCCCGACGCGCCTGGACTTCGGCGTGATCAAAAGTGGCACCAGGGTCATCGCCTTTACGTGCTTCTTTGTTGCAAGTATGAGCTTGAGCATCGAAAGCTCTGAGCTGCTCAAGGTCTGTCTTAAGGAGCCAACAAAGAAAGTAAAATTTCAAAGGCTGTATGACCCTCTGTCGGGGGCGCAAGACTGTAAATACCCAGTCACAGGAGTGGCAGATCTCCTGAAACTCATTAGCTAGAGGGTTAAGTAAAAGAGTCGAATTCAAAAAAGCCCGTAAAGCCTGCTCTCTAATCCTGCCGGACTTGAGAAATCCCATCTCCTCCAACCGGTGTCCCAAGAAGTTACCAGCCAGGAGCCTCTGCATATCCGTAGGATGATTGAGAGCCCAGAACTGCATCTCACTTACGATATCAACTGCAGATGCGGCAGGAGTCTCCATGATCTGCGAACCTACTGCCTCTCCCGGAAGCAGCATGCAACGCCAATCGGCTCCATTCGGAAATGTAATCGCGCGGAGTGCCTTCCCATGAAGGGGGCAAACACAACTGCCCATCGCTTGGTGAATACGGTGCCAGTAGGCCGAGCCGCAATTGCGACTGTCTTCAGTAACGCAGCTTTCGCAATACCGGAAGGACGCATGCTTGAGGAAACCTGACGCTGTGAGGCCTAAGCTCATCTTCAGACCAGTTCCGGAATCACCAGCCATCGCGATTCGCGCGGCAGTGCGCTTCGCTTCACTCAAAAAAGGTTCGTAGAGAGGGAAAAGCGTAAAATTATTAATTAGCTCGTTCACCGAATATGCCCAGGCTAACTCCTTAGATAAGGTTCCCAAGCAGCATGGCAGGATTGAGCCGCAAGTCCGAGAGTACACGCCAAATAAATCCTGGCTTGTCCGACGATAACTGTGGTTTGCCGATAGTCTGTGATAGCGCACCGCTAGGCTGTAGAGCAACTCATCGGGAAACGGCTGAGGAAAACAATGCAAGCGCTCCATTGACTTGGGCTCCCGCGATTCATATCACCAGGCAGAGTCCGGATCCACCCAGCCACGCTGTTTAAGTTGCGCCTCCACATCATCGCCTTTAGAAAAGTGGGTGCTTGGGAGTTTCTCGTTGGCAACTGGAACTACTGGCTTACGGACCGACTGCACAGCCTGTATTTCAATATGCTCGACGGGTGCAATCGCTGCTTGGGCAATGAGAGAAAGGTGAGTTCTATCGGCACGGCGCGCCAGATCGTAATTCATCATCTGCGCGATCTGGTCCTTTGTAGGCATCATGTCCTCGAAATCAGCGATCTGCAATGGGTCGCCGCTCCGGAGTGCCTCAACGGGCTTATGGAGGAGCCTCATCTGATTGTCGTACACCTGCTGAAGTAACGCTGGTGAGATAGAGTCGATGCCCTCCCAGATTGCGTGACGCTGAGAAAGCATTAGGAGTTTGGCTAAAAAGTCAGTGTTTCCTTGGGTGAGATCGTAGATTTTGGAAAGCAGACGCCCCGTCAACGGGGCGGGATTTTTGGTCCAGTCGTAAGCCCAGAGTTGGGACACCAAGTGCGCCCAAAATGGATCATCCTCGGAGAATCTGTCAAAAGCGATCGGCCCCATTCCCGCCGCACGGCGAGCATTTCGTAATACACCCGAAAACAGCGGAAGCATTGCATTTGTGCCGACATAGACCAGTGGGACGCCCGCGTCATTCGATAGTGTCACGAAGAAATTGAGCAGCTTTTCACGATCCTGGCCGCCTCGAGACGAGCAAAGGTGCTGCATTTCATCAATGATAAGCGCGCCAATAGAAAAGGTTTTGCACAGTTGACTGATGTTTTGAAGCATGACACTGATGCTGCGACCAGTAGAGCTTCTGCTGGAATATTTCTCGACGCCTAATGCCGCATCCAACGAAGAGAAGAAAGCCGCACAAAACCCCCGTAACGAGCCATCGTGCGGACATTCGATCTTGAGCCACACCACCTGCGTCTCAATGAATATCTGCTCCTTGTATTTACTATGGCTGATCACCTGTGGATAAAGTTTGGCAATGGCGTTGAGTGCGGTCGTTTTGCCCATTCCGCTTAACCCGATCAGGGTCATTGTTTCTGCGGTGGACATAAATCCGTGCCCTTTGATTTCCGCAGAAGAAGGCAATCGGTGCCTTACGGTGGACGCATGCAAAGGATTGCGTCCGGTGTACCCGTACCGAATCAACTGACTGAACAAATCCTCCAGTCGCAGGTGGATTTCAAATGGTACGACGACGTCCTTCAGCCTGTTAATCCCATGGCCACGAAGTTTCGGGTCCATCGCCCTTTCCGTCTCATTAGGCCGTGCAGGGGTGTTTCCGATGCGTCTGACGACATCAACATCCGACAGAATCTTGGGGAGGCACTCAATCAGGGGATTACCATCGTATTGAGGCATGCCAGTCGAGACGTACTCAGCAGGCGCAAAACTGAAGTCACTCATGATTGGCCTCGTTATCCGCGTTGATCACCAGTTTCAGAAAAGCAGCGCTCCTGCCCGAAACAGGTTTCTCGACTACTGGATTTGAAATTTCAACTGCGTCTGGCGAGTTATTTACAAGTCGGAGTTGATTTAGATCAGCGGTATGCAAGTCACGCTCATTCTGAGTTTCTGTGGCACGCTTCGAACGCTTGTCACGCTTAAACTCAGCGTCTGATTCTGGGTTGCCTTGGGCCCTCCGTTTAGCTTTCGCCCGGTTAAGGATTTCCTCCTGACGACTCTGGAGGAATGCTCCAGTGGCAGCATCTTCATATCGGGCGTCAGGCGAGACTTGGTTCAAAATCTTGATCATATCGAGGACCTCCTCCATCCGAAGCCCGGCATACTTAGCACGGTGCTGCGGTACGATGGTCAACGGCTCGAAACCGGCCTCAGATTTGATCCAGCAGTTCTCGATCGAGTTTGGATCGTAAAAAACCCTGACGTACCTGGTTTTGAAATTGTGAGAGCGTTCCAACCACTCTGAACGGATAGCCGTTTCACACGTGTACTGCACGCCTTGAAAACTGATACCGCCTCGGCCGATGCGACACTCCTGCGAGGGCAACAACGCAATCTTCAGCTCCGCAGGCGACACGACTTTCGAATTCAGAAGATTGTTTGCCATAGACCAGTTCCACATAGCTATCGGAGTGGGCTCTACTTCCGTAGCGATCATCTCCCGGCTCAGAAGATGAGGGACGCGAAGGCTCTTGTTGTGAGCCAGAACACCGACGATGACCATTTCAGTAAACTCATCGATATCGAAGATGGCGTCCAGCTGGTAGTCACGATCACCACGCTCCATTTTCCGAGCATCTACGCCGCCCGGGGAAAATTTCAAATCCAGCTTTTCGTTGATCAGGCGAAACCGGCTCTCAATGATACTTTTCCAGTCCGGCCGAAACGGTGGCAAAATCTTGAGGACCGTACCTAAGGTCTTTGTCATCGTCTCCCCAGCTTCACTGAGCAGCTCGGCTCGATCTGCGACAATTTCAACTGGCAGGTGGGCGCACGGCCAGTCACCCTCATCAATCTCAATGTTGTAGCGCTTGCAAAAATCTTTCTTGGCAGTGCAGGCGTTGTAGATGGCATGCCTAGCGCCATTCCAACTGGGTCCCTCAAGACCGACATGAACGCCTACAATCATCCTGGTGAACGTATCGACCACTACATACAACACTGGCCTGCCAATAAGCCACAGCCGATTGACTCGATGGACCAGATATACATCAGCAATGGTCGAGTCGATTTCGTACCGATGGCCGGCACCGACCAAACCCTCCGAGGCAGACCCGACTAGCGGACGATGGTCTTTGTTGTAACGGATTGCACCGCCACGAGTCTTCAACCTATAGAGTTCATCAAAAAACAGTTTTCCATGATGATTCAGTTGGTGGATGGAGGGATAGCTGCCGCGTATCAGGTTTCCTTTTGAACCATCGGACTTGATCGACCTATAAAATTTATCGAGCATCCATTCATGCGCTCTCTTTAGGCTGCCACACCTGCCACTGGCAACGCGACCATAAGCCAGGCGGATATGCCCCATGTGTCGCGCTTCGAGCAAAATTGCGCCACCATCGTCCACTACTACGCCACGATATTTAAGCGGTCGGCCAGGAACTATACCGGAGGCACGGTTTTTTGATTTCCCAGGCCCTCCACACGCACTTGTATTCCATAAAAAAGCGTTATGTGTCTGCCCCATGCTCCAATACCGATAAAGCAGGCGATAAATTTGTTTTCGGTCTACCCCCATCACCAGCGCATGATTAGCAACGAGAGCTCCAAAGTCAGACGTTAAAATATCGAGTGGAACTTGCCCCTCCACTAAACCACGTACCAGTCCCCAATTCTTTTCCCTGCTTATTTTTTCATTCTTTCCAATCTCATCATCGCTTCGAAGCAGATGCATGGGCACCATTTCAAGATTGAGCACCGCCGCACCATTATTTATCTCTTCAACTAAAAGCGACCTTTCAACGCGCCAAGGCTTAGATGGATTCGTTCCCAATTCAATAACTAAAACAAAATCATCCCTTATGCCTAAAACCCTAACTGGTTTCTTCAGAAGCCCAGAGCTCTCACCTGGAGAAACAATACTGTTAACGCCCAGACTAAGCATGGCGGGGTACCTCAATTGTTGGTGCAACGGAAAAAGACGACTCACTAACCCAGACGCGCAAAGGCTCGGATAAGCTTATCAACCTAGTAGTTAGGTCCGTCTTAAGCCTACCCGTCCATAAAAGATGATGGAACAGCCGCTTAACACCCATATATTCGATAAAAATTGACCTTGAAGCTTTTTCTAACAGTGCTTTTAAGGGCAATTGATCAGTCGCACATTCAGCTATATATTCTAGCAGGCTATTGACATTCTTATCCGTAGGCAAAGAAGAATGGATATGTGCATAACTTCTAAGAATAGTTAAGTTTTTTATTTTGATTTGCGAAAGATTTTCATGGAAAACAAGTTTCCATTCTACCTTCCTCATAGCCCAGTACTTTGCTTCGATTTCAAGCTTTTCTGCCATCCGATTCCGCTCCCTTATACCGGCTTCCTCAAACTCCTTTCGATACTTTACAGAACGCGCGGCCAGCCTTTCTTCGCCCTCTGAATCTATGAAAGTGATAAGGAAGTCTGTAGTCATAACGACAGGGACCTGAGTACCTGGGTAGACAGGGTGACGGAAGTTCAGACTCGAAGCGATCGCTTGAGTTTCAGCTTGTGTTAAAAGCGGAAATTGCTCGCGAACGTCGATGATAGAGGGATCCTGCTCAAGGATCAGATGATAGTCACGCTCAGCGTTGGATAGCAGGTGATGGCTGCGATGGAATTTCACTCCCGGCACAAGGTGAGACACGCCCCTCGATTGTATATCCCAAATCTTGATCCAGGGTTCATAGGATTCTCTTACGCCGGAGCCACGGCCTGATTTGATTTTTCTATCAATCTTCCGCTGAGTCATCAGTCTGGAGGCAGCAGGTTTTCTTGGTGCAACGGGCGCAGATGTCATTTCACGAGTCGCTCATTGTTAGGCGACCCACTCGATCAGAACGGCACAGGGCATGTGGCGTGGGGAACTCATGAGCGGGTTTAGCCAGGACAGAAGTGACAGTGGCGAGGTAGATAATGAGCCGTTATTCCTGAACCTGCCACTACCCCGGCAAAAGCGCCGGGATAGAGCCTTGTGACACACTTTAACGACTTGTGACAACCTTTATTATTGTGTGACAACCTTTATTCTTTGGAAACATCCGCGCACGCCGGGGCCGCTGGATTACTCCACCGTCACCGACTTCGCCAAGTTACGCGGCTGGTCGACGTCAGTCCCCTTGAGCACGGCCACGTAGTACGACAGCAGTTGCAACGGGATGGTGTAAAGGATCGGCGACAGGGTGTCGTGGATGTGCGGCATGTTGATGACGTGGGTGCCTTCGCCATTGGTCATGCCGGCCTTTTCGTCGGCGAACACAATCAGTTGGCCGCCACGGGCACGCACTTCCTGCAGGTTGGACTTGAGCTTTTCCAGCAATTCATTGTTCGGCGCCACTGTGACCACTGGCATGTCGTCATCCACCAGGGCCAGCGGGCCGTGTTTGAGTTCGCCAGCCGGGTAGGCTTCGGCGTGGATGTACGAAATCTCCTTGAGTTTGAGCGAGCCTTCCATCGCCACTGGGTACTGCGCGCCACGGCCGAGGAACAGGGTGTGGTTCTTGTCGGCGAACAGTTCGGCGACTTTTTCCACGGTGCTGTCCATGGCCAGGGCTTCGCCCAGGCGGGTCGGCAGGCGACGCAGTTCTTCGACCAGGGTGGCTTCGACGCCAGCGGCGAGAGTGCCACGCACTTGGCCCAGGGACAGGGTCAGCAGCAACAAGCCGACCAACTGGGTGGTGAATGCCTTGGTGGAGGCCACGCCGATTTCGCGACCGGCCTGGGTGAGTAAGGTCAGGTCCGACTCACGAACCAGGGAACTGATACTGACGTTGCAGATCGCGAGGCTGGCCAGGAAGCCCAGCTCCTTGGCGTTGCGCAGGGCGGCCAGGGTGTCGGCGGTTTCGCCGGACTGGGAGATGGTCACGAACAACGTATCGGGCTGTACCACCACCTTGCGGTAACGGAACTCGCTGGCCACTTCGACCTGGCACGGGATGCCGGCCAGTTCCTCCAACCAGTAACGCGCGACCATGCCAGCGTGGTAGCTGGTGCCGCAGGCGACGATCTGTACATTACGGACCTTGGCGAACAACTCGGCGGCTTGTGGGCCGAACGCGTTGACCAGCACTTGCTTGTCGCCAAGGCGACCTTCCAAAGTGCGTTGCACCACGGATGGTTGCTCGTGGATTTCCTTGAGCATGAAGTGGCGAAACTCGCCCTTGTCGGCGGCTTCGGCGCCATCACGGTACTGCACCGCCTCGCGCTCGACAGAGTTGCCGTTGACGTCCCAGATCGCCACGCTTTCGCGACGGATGTCGGCAATATCGCCTTCTTCCAGATACATGAAGCGGTCAGTCACCTGACGCAGGGCCAGTTGGTCGGAAGCCAGAAAGTTTTCACCCAGGCCCAGGCCAATCACCAACGGGCTGCCACTGCGGGCGGCCACGACGCGGTCGGGCTGGCTGGCGCTGATCACCGCCAGGCCGTAAGCGCCGTGCAGTTCCTTGACGGTGGCCTTGAGGGCGGTGGTCAGGTCGCCGAGATCTTTGAGCTTATGGTTGAGCAGGTGGGCGATCACTTCGGTGTCGGTGTCCGAGGTGAACACATAACCCAGACCCTTGAGTTGCTCGCGCAACACTTCGTGGTTTTCGATGATGCCGTTGTGCACCACCGCCAAATCACCGGAAAAATGCGGGTGGGCATTGCGCTCGCACGGTGCACCGTGGGTAGCCCAGCGGGTATGGGCGATGCCCAGGCGGCCGACCAGCGGCTCGCCGGCCAGGGCCTGCTCCAATTCGCTGACCTTGCCCGGGCGACGCGTGCGCTCAAGCTTGCCGGCGTTGGTAAAAACCGCCACACCGGCGCTGTCATAGCCGCGGTATTCCAGGCGCTTGAGGCCTTCGATCAGGATGGGCGTTACGTTACGTTCAGCGACTGCGCCAACAATGCCACACATGGTATTTCTCCTAGATGATTGCCGCGCATATCAGCGTAATGCCGCGGGCTTGGATCTGGTCGCGGGCCTCAAGCGGCAGGCGATCATCGGTAATAAGTGTATGGACGCTGCTCCAGGGCAGTTCCAGGTTGGGAATTTTGCGGCCGATCTTGTCGGACTCGACCATCACCACCACTTCACGGGCGACCTCGGCCATTACGCGGCTCAGGCCCAGCAATTCGTTGAAGGTGGTGGTACCGCGCTGTAAATCGATGCCGTCGGCGCCGATGAACAGTTGATCAAAGTCGTAGGAACGCAACACCTGCTCGGCGACCTGGCCTTGGAACGAGTCCGAATGCGGGTCCCAGGTACCGCCGGTCATCAACAGCACTGGCTCGTGTTCCAGTTCACTCAACGCGCTGGCCACATGCAAGGAGTTGGTCATAACCACCAGGCCGGGCTGATGACCCAGCTCGGGGATCATGGCTGCTGTGGTGCTGCCGCTGTCGATGATGATTCGTGCATGCTCACGCAAGCGCTTGACCGCAGCACGGGCGATGGCGCGTTTGTACGCGGAAATGGGTTGGGCAGGATCACCGACCAATTCCTGAGGCATGGTGATTGCGCCACCGTAGCGGCGCAGTAACAGGCCATTGCTTTCCAACGCGGCCAGATCCTTGCGAATGGTAACTTCCGAGGTTTCGAAACGCTTGGCCAATTCATCCACACTGACTTCGCCTCGCTCGTTGAGCAAGGTGAGGATGTTGTGGCGCCGTTGGGGGGTATTACGTTTCGACATGGTAGTGATAAGTTTCGTTTCGAAAGATAACGAAGGCAATCAAAACCTATTGGGATGGTATCGTCAAGCGTCGAGAAGAGATTTTTTAAACGACACATATGAAAATGTGGGAGGGGGCTTGCCCCCGATAGCTCTGGGTCAGTCAGCTCATCTGCCACTGACGCACCGCCATCGGGGGCAAGCCCCCTCCCCCTTTGAAGCTAGCTGCTTATGTAACTGTGGATAACTCAGGTCTTCTTGATCTTGACCGGGCGCTTCCAGCCGTCGATGTTGCGCTGGCGAGCGCGTGCGACGCCCAGCTGCAAGTTATCCACATCCTGGTTGATGGTGGAACCGGCGGCAGTAGTCGCGCCATCGCCCACTTTGACCGGCGCGACCAACGAATTGTTGGAGCCGATAAATACGTCTTCGCCCAATACGGTCTGGTGTTTATTGGCGCCATCGTAATTGCAGGTGATGGTGCCAGCGCCGATATTGGTGCGCGCACCGATGACCGCGTCCCCAAGGTAAGTCAGGTGACCGGCCTTGGCGCCTTCCCCCAGATGGGCATTTTTCAGTTCAACGAAATTACCCACATGGGCCTTGGCTTCCAGCACGCTGCCAGGGCGCAGCCGCGCAAACGGGCCGGCATCGCTGCCCTCGCCCATTACGGCACCGTCGATATGGCTGTTGGCCTTGATCACTACGCCTTTGCGCAGGGTGCTGTCCTTGATCACACAGTTGGGGCCAATCACTACGTCGTCTTCGATAATCACGCGGCCTTCGAGGATCACGTTGATATCGATCAGCACGTCGCGGCCCACGGTCACCTCACCACGGATGTCGAAACGTGCCGGATCACGCAGGGTAACGCCCTGGGCCATCAGGCGACGACCTTCGCGCAGTTGGTAGTGACGCTCCAGCTCGGCCAGTTGCTTGCGGTCGTTGGCGCCCTGCACTTCCATCGGGTCGTGGGGCTGCTCGGTGGCCACCAGCAGACCATCGCTCACCGCCATTTCGATGACGTCGGTGAGGTAGTACTCGCCCTGGGCATTGTTGTTGGACAGGCGGCCCATCCAATCCGCGAGGTTCTTGGCAGGCACAGCCAGAATCCCGGTGTTGCCTTCGGTGATGGCGCGTTGGGCTTGGGTGGCGTCTTTGTGCTCAACAATAGCCGCGACCTTGCCGTCGGCGTTGCGCACGATGCGGCCGTAACCGGTGGGGTCATCCAGTTCCACGGTGAGCAGGCCCATTTGGCCTGGAACTACGTGCTGGAGCAGACGTTGCAACGTGTCGACTTCAATAAGCGGCACGTCGCCATAAAGGATCAACACAGTATCTGCGCTGATAAAGGGTACCGCCTGCGCAGTGGCGTGCCCGGTGCCCAATTGCTTGTCTTGGAGGACGAAGTTGAGATCGTCCGCCGCCAGGCGTTCGCGCACCACATCGGCACCATGGCCAATAACGACGTGGATACGCTGGGGCTGCAGTTGCCGGGCGCTGTGGATAACGTGACCCAGCATTGAATGACCGGCGACCGGGTGCAGCACCTTAGGCAGGGCCGAACGCATACGGGTGCCCTGGCCTGCGGCGAGAATGACGATTTCAAGAGACATGAATGGCTACCAATCCTGGGCGGTCCGACTTCAGACCAAAGAAGTGTTTTGCAAAAAAAGAAAAAGGGTAGCCGAGGCTACCCTTTTTAATCAATCGCGCGTGAAGCATGACGGCGTGGCCGCTTACTTCTTGCGGATCTGCTGGAGCGTGCGCAGCTGAGCTGCAGCCTCGGCCAGACGTACAGCTGCAGCGCTGTAGTCGAAGTCCGCACCCTTTTCGTTCAGGGCCTTCTCGGCAGCCTTGACGGCTTCCTGAGCGGAGGCTTCATCCAGGTCACTCGCACGTTGCACGGTGTCGGCAAGTACCTTGACCATGTTCGGCTGAACCTCGAGGAAACCGCCGGAGATGTAAAACACCTCCTTTTCCCCGCCTTGCTTGGTCAGAGTGATCGGACCTGGCTTCAAGCTGGTGATCAATGGCGCGTGGCCCATGGCAATACCCAGGTCACCGAGTTCGCCGTGTGCAATCACCATTTCTACCAGACCGGAGAAGATTTCCCCTTCCGCGCTGACGATATCGCAATGGACTGTCATAGCCATCTGATTGCCTCAACCTGATGAGCGCCCGTTTCCGGGCGCCTGGATTACAGTTTCTTGGCTTTCTCGATCGCTTCTTCGATGCCGCCGACCATGTAGAACGCTTGTTCTGGCAGGTGGTCGTAGTCACCGTTGAGGATGCCTTTGAAGCCAGCAATGGTGTCTTTCAGGGAAACGTATTTACCCGAAGCACCAGTGAAGACTTCAGCCACGAAGAACGGCTGCGACAAGAAGCGCTGGATCTTACGAGCACGGTTTACCAACTGCTTGTCGGCTTCCGACAGCTCGTCCATACCCAGGATCGCAATGATGTCCTTCAGTTCTTTGTAACGCTGCAGCACGTACTGAACGCCGCGAGCGGTGTCGTAGTGCTCCTGGCCGATCACGTTCGGGTCCAGCTGGCGCGAAGTCGAGTCCAGTGGATCGACCGCTGGGTAGATACCCAGGGAAGCGATGTCACGGGACAGTACAACGGTGGCGTCCAAGTGGGCGAAGGTGGTCGCTGGGGACGGGTCGGTCAAGTCATCCGCAGGTACGTATACCGCTTGGATCGAGGTGATCGAACCTTCCTTGGTCGAAGTGATACGTTCTTGCAGAACGCCCATCTCTTCAGCCAGGGTCGGCTGGTAACCTACTGCAGAAGGCATACGGCCCAGCAGTGCGGATACTTCAGTACCGGCCAGGGTGTAACGGTAAATGTTGTCGACGAACAGCAGAACGTCGTTACCTTCGTCACGGAACTTCTCGGCCATGGTCAGGCCAGTCAGTGCTACGCGCAGACGGTTTCCCGGCGGCTCGTTCATCTGACCGTAAACCAGTGCCACTTTGTCCAGAACGTTGGAGTCCTTCATCTCGTGGTAGAAGTCGTTACCCTCACGAGTACGCTCACCCACACCGGCGAACACGGAATAACCGCTGTGCTCGATGGCGATGTTACGGATCAGTTCCATCATGTTTACGGTCTTGCCTACACCGGCACCACCGAACAGACCGACTTTACCGCCTTTGGCGAACGGGCAAACCAGGTCGATAACCTTGATGCCGGTTTCCAGCAGGTCGTTGCCGCCTGCCTGTTCTGCGAACGACGGCGCGGCGCGGTGGATACCCCAACGTTCGTCGGTGGCAATCGGGCCAGCTTCGTCGATCGGGTTGCCCAGTACGTCCATGATCCGGCCCAGGGTCGCTTTACCGACCGGTACGGAGATGGCTGCGCCAGAGTCGATAACGTCCAGACCGCGCTTCAAGCCTTCGGTGGAACCCATCGCAATGGTACGAACTACGCCGTCGCCCAGCTGTTGCTGAACTTCCAGGGTAGTGTCCGCGCCTTGTACTTTCAGCGCGTTGTAGATGCTCGGTACGCTGTCGCGTGGAAATTCCACGTCGATAACGGCGCCGATGATTTGAACGATACGTCCGCTACTCATAGCTGGATCCTCTGAATATTTGAACCGTTAAACCGCGGCAGCGCCGCCGACGATTTCCGAGATCTCTTGGGTGATCGCAGCCTGACGCGCCTTGTTGTAGATCAGCTGCAAATCGCTGATCAGATCACCGGCGTTATCGGTAGCGTTTTTCATCGCGATCATCCGCGCCGCTTGTTCAGCTGCGTTGTTCTCGACCACCGCCTGGTACACCTGCGACTCCACGTAGCGCACCATCAAGCCGTCAAGCAGCTCTTTGGCGTCTGGTTCGTAGAGGTAGTCCCAGTGGTGCTTGAGTTCCTGATCCGGGGTCGCCACCAGTGGAATCAATTGCTCCACGGTCGGCTGCTGGGTCATGGTGTTGATGAACTTGTTGGATACCACGGACAGGCGGTCAATCCGGCCTTCCAGGTACGCATCCAGCATCACCTTCACACTGCCGATCAAATCATTGATCGACGGCTCTTCACCCAGGTGGCTGATAGCTGCAACGACGTTACCGCCGAAGTTACGGAAAAAGGCCGCACCCTTGCTACCAACAACACACAGATCGATCTCGACGCCTTTTTCGCGGTTTACCGCCATGTCCTTGACCAGGGCCTTGAACAGGTTGGTATTCAAACCACCGCACAAACCACGGTCACTGCTCACTACGACATAACCAACGCGCTTAACTTCGCGGTCGATCATGAACGGGTGGCGGTATTCCGGGTTGGCGTTGGCCAGATGCCCAATTACCTGGCGGATACGCTCCGCATAAGGACGGCTAGCAGCCATGCGCATTTGTGCCTTGCGCATTTTGCTGACCGCCACTTTTTCCATGGCGCTGGTAATTTTTTGCGTGCTTTTGATGCTCGCAATCTTACTGCGAATCTCTTTTGCGCCTGCCATGTAACACCTATCAGGTTAGCAAGCGGGAGCCTTGCGGCTCCCGCTGCGGCTTACCAGGTTTGGGTGGCCTTGAACTTCTCGATACCGGCTTTCATGCCAGCGTCGATATCGTCATTGAAGTCACCCTTCACGTTGATCTTCGCCATCAAATCGGCGTGATCGCGGTTGAAGTAAGCAATCAGCGCTTGTTCAAAGCTGCCGACCTTGGCGATTTCAACGTCGGTCAGGAACCCACGCTCAGCGGCATACAGCGACAACGCCATGTCAGCGATCGACATTGGGGCGTATTGCTTCTGCTTCATCAGCTCGGTAACGCGCTGACCATGCTCAAGTTGCTTACGGGTCGCTTCGTCCAGGTCAGAAGCGAACTGGGCGAATGCCGCCAGTTCACGGTACTGAGCCAGAGCGGTACGGATACCACCGGAGAGCTTCTTGATGATCTTGGTCTGAGCGGCACCACCCACACGGGATACCGAAACACCGGCGTTCACTGCAGGGCGGATGCCCGAGTTGAACATGGCCGATTCCAGGAAGATCTGACCGTCGGTGATGGAAATCACGTTGGTCGGAACGAACGCGGAAACGTCGCCAGCCTGGGTTTCGATGATCGGCAGTGCGGTCAGGGAACCGGTTTTGCCGGTCACTGCGCCGTTGGTGAACTTCTCTACGTACTCTTCCGAAACGCGGGATGCGCGCTCCAGCAGACGGGAGTGGAGGTAGAACACGTCGCCTGGGTAAGCTTCACGGCCTGGTGGACGGCGCAGCAGCAGGGAAATCTGGCGGTAAGCCACTGCTTGCTTGGACAGATCGTCATAAACGATCAGCGCGTCTTCACCGCGGTCGCGGAAGAATTCACCCATGGTGCAACCGGAGTACGGTGCCAGGAATTGCAGCGCAGGAGATTCCGAAGCACTGGCAGCCACGATGATCGTGTTGGCCAGGGCGCCGTTTTCTTCCAGCTTGCGAACAACGTTGGCGATGGTCGATTGCTTCTGACCGATGGCTACGTAGACGCAGAAAATGCCGCTGTTCTTCTGGTTGATGATCGCGTCGATCGCCAGAGCGGTTTTACCGATCTGACGGTCACCGATGATCAGCTCACGCTGGCCACGGCCGACAGGGATCATGGCATCGACAGCCTTGTAGCCAGTCTGTACAGGCTGGTCTACCGACTTACGCCAGATCACGCCTGGAGCAACTTTCTCGACCGCGTCGGTCTCGGTGTTGCCCAGTGGACCTTTGCCGTCAACAGGGTTACCCAGTGCGTCGACTACGCGACCCAGCAGTTCCTTACCAACCGGAACTTCCAGGATGCGGCCAGTGCACTTGGCGCTCATGCCTTCAGCCAGACTGGTGTATGCGCCCAGTACAACGGCACCTACGGAGTCTTGCTCCAGGTTGAGGGCCATACCGTAGACGCCGCCCGGAAACTCGATCATCTCGCCGTACATAACGTCGGCCAGACCGTGAATCCGCACGATGCCGTCAGATACGCTGACGACAGTGCCTTCGTTACGGGCTTGGGAGGTCACATCGAGCTTGTCGATGCGGCCCTTGATAATTTCACTTATTTCGGAAGGATTGAGTTGCTGCATTGCTCTGCTGCCCCTTCAAACTCAAGATTTCAATGCTTCGGCAAGTTTCGCGATTTTGCCGCGAATCGAGCCATCGATAACCAGGTCGCCGGCACGGATAACAACACCACCAATCAGGGATGCGTCCTCCGAAGCTTGCAGGCGCACTTCCCGATTGAGTCGTGCACTGAGAACCTTGGCGAGTTTGTCTTGCTGTTCTTGGTTCAATGCGAAAGCACTGGTCACTTCAACGTCTACCGATTTCTCTGCTTCAGCCTTGTACAGGTCGAACAGCGCGGCGATCTCCGGCAACAGCGGGAGACGGTCGTTTTCGGCAATGACGTGAATGAAGTTCTGCACCTTCACATCAAACTTGTCGCCGCACACTTCAATAAAAGTGGCGGCCTTGTCTGCGCTCGTCAGGCGCGGGGCCTTGAGCACGCGCTGCATGGTGTCGTCTTGCGACACTGCTGCAGCCAGGCCGAGCATGGCTGACCAAGAGGCCAGCTGCTGGTGGGCCTGGGCGTGCTCGAAGGCTGCCTTAGCGTAAGGTCGGGCCAACGTGGTCAGTTCTGCCATGATCGCCCTCGCTTAAATTTCAGCAGCCAGTTTGTTAACCAGCTCCGCGTGCGCGTTTTGATCGATTGTGGCACCGAGGATCTTCTCAGCACCGCCGACCGCCAGAGCACCCAGTTGGGCACGCAGCGCGTCTTTGACGCCGTTCAGTTCCTGTTCGATCTCGGCATGAGCCGAAGCCTTCACACGGTCAGCTTCGACGCGGGCTTTTTCAACAGCCTCTTCGACGATCTGGTTACCGCGTTTCTTGGCTTGCTCAATGATCTCAGCTGCCTGTGCTTTAGCTTCGCGCAGTTGATGACCCACTTTCTCTTGGGCCAACTCCAGGTCGCGAGCTGCACGGCTGGCAGCGTCCAAGCCGTCCGCGATCTTCTTCTGACGTTCGTGCAAAGCCGCGATGACCGGAGGCCACACGAACTTCATGCAAAACACTACAAAAATGAAGAACGCAACGGATTGGCCAATCAGGGTTGCATTAATGTTCACGCCAACACCTCGCTCATTCGTTGTCCATCACCCCAATCACTCGAAATCGAGTGATTAGCCAGCGAGTTGACCAACGAAGGGGTTCGCGAAGGTGAAGAACAGTGCGATACCAACGCCGATCATGGTCACGGCGTCGAGCAGGCCGGCGACGATGAACATTTTAACTTGCAGCATTGGGACCATTTCTGGCTGACGCGCTGCGCCTTCCAGGAACTTGCCGCCCAGCAGGCCGAAACCAATGGCAGTACCCAGAGCGCCCAGGCCGATCAACAGTGCAACAGCGATAGCGGTTAGACCAACTACAGTTTCCATCTTTCCTCCCGACTTTTACGTCGTATGGTTTAGGTTTTTTAGATTTTAAAGCGGTAAAACAAATCGTTTCATTAGCCCTGGTGGGCCACCTTCCCGTTTCACCGGGAAGGACATCAGACTGGTCGAGACCGGCCTTAATGGTTCTCTTCGTGCGCCATCGACAGGTAGACGATGGTCAGCATCATGAAGATGAAGGCCTGCAGGGTAATGATCAGGATGTGGAATACAGCCCACGCCCACTGCAGAACAACGCCCAGGCCGCTAAGCCAGAGCAGACCGCTGCCGAACATCACAGCAATCAGAATGAACACCAGTTCGCCGGCATACATGTTGCCGAACAGTCGCAGTGCCAGGGAAATCGGCTTGGCGACCAGGGTGACGAACTCCAGCAGGAAGTTCACCGGAATCAGCAGGGCCTGAACGAAAATGTTCTTGCTGCCGAACGGGTGCAGGGTCAGCTCGCCGATGAAGCCGCCGATGCCCTTGACTTTGATGCTGTAGAAAATGATCAACGCGAACACCGACAGGGCCATGCCCAGGGTGGCGTTAGGGTCCGTGGTGGAAACGGCACGGAATGGAATGTGGTGATCGCCGGAGATCAGGATCGCCAATTGAGGAATCCAGTCGACCGGAATCAGGTCGACGGCGTTCATCAGGAACACCCAGACGAAGATGGTCAGTGCCAGCGGTGCGATCACCGGGCTACGGCCATGGAAGCTGTCTTTCACGCTGCCATCGACGAATTCGACCAATACCTCAACGAAGTTTTGCAGGGCACCCGGCTGACCGGAAGTCGCCTTTTTCGCCGCCATGCGGAAAATCAGGACGAAGATCAGACCCAGTGCGACCGACCAGCCCAGAGTATCCAGGTGGAAAGCCCAAAAGCCCATTTCTTTGGCTTCTGCTGCGGTGTGGGCGAAGCCCCAGCCGCCGTTGGGAAGCTGACCGAAGGTCAGGTTCTGCAAGTGGTGCTGGATATAGCCCGAAGCGGTTGTTTCTGCCATGGTTGCCTCAAACGCCCTAAGGTTTCGAAAGTCTTGTTTTCATTAGCAGGGGAGCGAACCAGCTGACCAGTTGGGTCAACACGAAGACACCGAATACAGCCAGCGGCGCCAATGGCTTCACACCTGCAAAGGTCAGTGCAAACAGCACTGCCGTCAAAATCAGTTTCCCCGCCTCGCCGGCATAAAAAGACCGGACGATGGCCTGGGCTGCTCGGGCGCCGGAAAACCGAAAGGCCCTGTGAGCAAAATACATATTGGGCAGCAAGGCTATCAGGCCTCCGCAGAGTCCTGAATATCCGGCTACGACTCCATGCCAATACCAAAGCGCCAATGCGGCGATCAGCAGGATGACAAATTGAGCCAATAAAACCGGGAAAACGGCCAAGCGATGGAACGGCAACGTGTTTGGCGTGCGGGTTTCCATCACTCTTGCTCCTCAATGGTCGGCTGCCGGAAATCAATAACTTGGCATAATTTGTGCCGACAAAATGCGCGCAGAGTATAGGGGCGGTTCAGCCCCTATTCAACTGTCGGGTAGTGATTTCCGATCACGCGCTACATAAGCAAATGTTTCAGCGGATGTGGGCAAGGACGCCCTGAAGCTCATCGAGGGAGTTATATCCGATGACCAATTGGCCTTTGCCCTTCTTGCCATGGCGAATTTGCACCGCAGAGCCCAGGCGCTCGGCCAGGCGCTGCTCGAGACGAGCGATATCCGGATCAGGTTTGGCCGTTTCGACCGGTGCAGGTTTACCACTGAGCCACTGCCGAACCAATGCCTCGGTCTGACGAACAGTGAGCCCTCGTGCGACAACGTGTCGCGCCCCTTCAACCTGTTGATTTTCCGGCAAACCGAGCAATGCACGGGCATGGCCCATTTCCAGGTCACCGTGGGACAACATGGTCTTGATGACTTCCGGCAGCGCGATCAGACGTAGCAGGTTGGACACAGTTACGCGGGATTTACCTACAGCCTCGGCCACCTGTTGCTGGGTCAGCTGGAATTCCTGCTGCAAACGCTGCAACGCAATCGCTTCTTCGATGGGGTTGAGGTCTTCACGCTGGATGTTCTCGATCAAGGCCATGGCGATCGCGGTTTCGTCCGGCACATCGCGGACCATCGCCGGGATCGTCTCTTTGCCGGCCTGCTGGCTGGCGCGCCAGCGGCGCTCGCCGGCGATGATCTCAAATCGGCCCCCGCCGATCGGGCGAACCACGATCGGTTGCATCACACCCTGGGCCTTGATCGAATTGGCCAGTTCTTCCAGCGCCTGAGGATCCATGTCCCGGCGCGGCTGGTATTTACCGCGCTGGATCAGGTCCAGGGGCAGGTGCTGCAACTCGCGCTCGTCAGCCTGCACCGCTTGTTCTTCAAGGGATGTAACGGTCGGACCACTCAACAGTGCATCCAGTCCACGTCCGAGACCTCGTTTCTTGACGGCCATGGGGATTCCTTAAGTTGGCTGGGCGGCAGCGGTGCGTGAGTTGCGGCGTTGGCGACGGACCATCTCGCCGGCCAGTGCCAGGTAGGCAATGGCGCCACGGGACGATTTGTCGTAAGCCAGGGCAGGCATGCCGTAGCTCGGGGCTTCGGCCAAACGGATGTTGCGCGGGATCACCGTATCGTAGAGCTGGTCGCCGAAGTGTTCCTTGAGCTGCGCAGACACATCGTTCATCAGGCTCAGGCGCGGATCGAACATAGTCCGCAAAAGACCTTCGATCTGCAGGTTCGGGTTGAGCAACTCGGCAATCCGCTTGATGTTATCCACAAGGTCACTCAAGCCTTCGAGCGCGTAGTACTCGCACTGCATGGGGATGATCACCCCATCGGCAGCGACCAGCGCGTTGAGCGTGAGCATCGACAATGAGGGTGGGCAGTCGATCAAAATGTAATCGTAATTCTCGCGGATCGGTGCCAAGGCGCTGCGCAGACGGCTTTCTTTCATCTGCATTTCCAGCAGCACCACTTCGGCCGCAGTCAGATCGCGGTTGGCCGGCAGTAGCTGATAACCGCCGTGTTCGGAATAGTGCATGGCCTGAGCCAGGTCGCACTCGCCGATCAGCAAGTCATAGACTGAGTTTTCCAGGCCGTGTTTATCCACACCGCTACCCATGGTGGCGTTGCCCTGTGGATCAAGATCGATCAACAGCACCCGGCGCTTGGTGGCCACCAGGGATGCTGCGAGGTTGATGCAGGTGGTGGTTTTGCCCACGCCACCTTTTTGGTTCGCTATCGCGAATACCTTAGCCATTCTTGCTTGTGTTCCCAATCATGCCGTGCGGCGCAGTATCAGCAGATGGCGTTGGCCTTGGCAACCGGGTACGGCCAAGGCGTGTTCGCTATCAAGGTGGAAGTCCGTCGGCAATGCTAACAGCTCATCGCTTGGATGGACGCCCTTCATTGCCAGCCAACGGGTGTCTTGGTCGCCCAGGTGGCGGGTCCAGTTGCTGAAGTTTTCCATGCTACTGAACGCCCGGGAAACAATTCCGTTGAAGGGCTGTTCAGGCTTAAAGGCTTCGACGCGGCTGTGGATAACCTGCAGGTTATCCAATTTGAGTTCGAGTTTGACCTGAGTCAGGAAGCGCGTCTTCTTGCCGTTACTGTCCAGGCAAGTGACTTGAGACTCTGGAAACAGAATGGCCAGAGGAATGCCCGGCATGCCTCCGCCACTGCCCACGTCCAGCCAACGACCATTTTCGATAAAGGGCATCACGCTCAAGCTGTCGAGCAAATGACGCGACACCATCTCGTCGGGATCGCGCACGGCCGTCAGGTTGTAAGCCTTGTTCCACTTGATCAGCAGAGCCAGATAGCCCAGCAGCAAGTCATGCTGGGCCGGGGTAAGGTCGACGCCCAACTGGCGCGCGCCTGTGGATAACTCTTCGGCATGTTGCGAGGTGACCAACGAACTCAAGCGCTTTGCTCCAACTGACGGCCCGCGCCGCGTTTTTTCAAATGAATCATCAACAGCGAGATCGCTGCCGGGGTAACGCCAGGGATCCGCGAAGCCTGGCCCAGGGTTTCAGGGCGAGTTATCCCCAGCTTGCTTTGGATCTCCTTCGAGAGCCCGGAAATGCTGGTGTAGTCGATATCCAGAGGTAGCTTGGTGTCTTCACTGGCGCGCAAGCGGGCAATTTCATCCTGCTGGCGGTCAATGTAACCGGCGTACTTGGTTTTGATTTCAATCTGTTCGGCGACCTGTGGGTCTTCTGCGCCCTGCCCCGTCACTTCGACCAAGCCAGCGTAGTCGATTTCCGGACGGGACAGCAGGTTCAGAAGGTTGTACTCGTGGGTCAGTGGCGTGCCGAACTTTTCGGCAATCGCGTCACCCTGCTCGGTGCCCGGGCGAACCCAAGTACTTTTCAGGCGTTGCTCTTCCAGCGCGATGCTCTCGCGTTTTTTGCAGAAAGCAGCCCAACGCACATCGTCGACCAGGCCCAGTTCGCGGCCTTTTTCGGTCAGGCGCAGATCGGCATTGTCTTCACGCAGGATCAAACGGTATTCCGCCCGCGAGGTAAACATCCGGTACGGTTCCTGGGTGCCCAGGGTAATCAGGTCATCGACCAATACACCGATGTATGCCTCATCGCGACGCGGGCACCAGCTGTCTTTGCCCTGGGCACGCAATGCTGCGTTGGTCCCGGCCAGTAAACCCTGGGCCCCGGCTTCTTCGTAACCGGTGGTGCCGTTGATTTGCCCGGCGAAGAACAAACCGCCGATCACTTTGGTTTCCAGGCTGTATTTCAGATCGCGGGGGTCGAAGTAGTCATATTCGATGGCGTAACCCGGGCGCACGATGTGTGCGTTTTCCATGCCGCGAATCGATTGCACGATCTGGATTTGCACATCGAAGGGCAGCGAAGTGGAAATGCCGTTCGGATACAACTCGTGGGTCGTCAGGCCTTCGGGCTCGATGAAGACCTGATGGCTTTCCTTGTCGGCAAAGCGGTGGATCTTGTCTTCGATCGATGGGCAATAGCGCGGGCCGACGCCTTCGATGACCCCGGAATACATCGGCGAGCGGTCGAGGTTCGCCGCGATGATTTCGTGGGTACGGGCGTTGGTGTGGGTGATCCAGCAACTGACCTGTTTAGGGTGTTGCTCTTTGGAGCCCATGAACGACATCACTGGAATCGGCGTATCGCCCGCTTGTTCGGTCATCACCGAAAAGTCCACAGAACGCCCATCGATACGCGGCGGCGTCCCGGTTTTCAAACGACCGACACGTAGCGGCAATTCACGTAGGCGTTTTGCCAGGGCAATCGACGGCGGGTCGCCGGCGCGACCGCCGGAATAATTCTGCATACCGATGTGGATAAGTCCGCCCAGGAACGTACCTGTGGTCAACACCACGGATTCAGCAAAGAAACGCAGGCCCATTTGGGTGACGACACCGCGCACCTGGTCTTGCTCAACGATCAGGTCATCGGCTGCCTGTTGAAATATCCACAGGTTCGGCTGGTTTTCCAGGGTTTCGCGCACCGCCGCCTTGTACAGGATGCGGTCGGCTTGTGCCCGAGTCGCTCGCACAGCAGGGCCTTTGCGGCTATTGAGCACGCGAAATTGAATACCGCCCTTGTCGGTGGCCATTGCCATCGCGCCGCCGAGGGCGTCGATTTCTTTGACCAGATGGCTTTTACCAATGCCACCGATGGCAGGGTTGCAACTCATCGCACCGAGGGTTTCCACGTTGTGCGTCAACAGCAGGGTTTTAACACCCATGCGCGCTGAGGCCAGTGCTGCCTCGGTACCGGCATGACCGCCGCCGATGACGATCACTTCAAAACGGGAAGGGAAATCCACCACGCACCTCGTGCCTGCTTATGTAGGTAATCAGGAATTGTTTGTTGAAAGGGTTTTGGAGCTTTGGCGGCAAGTATAGGGACTTAGCCCTTCCTAAAGAACCCTTTGCACAAAATTTAACCAGCTGTGGATGAATCACAGACAATAGAAATTAAAAGAGAGAAATTTATTAAGTCTTTGTTTTTATGTTTATTTCTACTGAGCAAGCTTTCTGTGGATAGATTGCTACAAGCCTTTATATTCGATGTGTACAGAGGTTCAAAAGTCTGTGGTCATGTGCCGATAAGCCCGTTGGATAACTGCGTTAAGCCTGTGGATTAAAGTGCTGGTTATCCACAGACGAGTTTATCCTTGGTTTTTAAGCCCTGTTATCAACTGGGTACAGTGCCGCTTACCCACAGGGCTTAATCCAAAGATTCTCGCCATTCGCCCTGGATTTCGCCCATGGCGTAGCCACACCTATCTTCCGATTGGAGCCGATGACCTCATTGGGAGACCTATTGTGGGAAAACCACAGCGCAGTTAATAATAGCGATTATCATTAACCTACCTACGCGCCCTATGCCTCTTCCTTCTCACACGGCAGCCGTCCAGCACATCTACGAGCAACACCACACGTGGCTGCGCGGATGGCTCAAAGGCAAACTAAATAACGCCTGTGATGCGGCCGATGTGGCCCACGATACGTTCGTGCGCATCTTGGGTGGACGACACGCCTCCCAGATTCTGGAACCGCGTGATTATCTGGCAACCATCGCCAGGGGCCTGGTGATTGATCGTTATCGCCGAAGTGCCGTCGAACAGGCCTATAAGGAGGCCCTGGCTGATCGTCCTGAGATCACCGTCGTTAGTGAGGAGGACAAAGCGCTCATAATCGAAACATTAGTCGCTGTGGATAAAGCCCTGCACGCGCTTGGCGGGCGTGCACGAACAATCTTCATGCTGTCCCAGATCGATGGGCTGACTTATCAACAGATCGCCGATCAACTGCAGGTTTCGCTCACAACTGTGAAAAAACACATGATCCGAGCGTTTACCGAGTGTTCATTGATCATGGCCAGTTCCTGATGGCCGCCCCCGATCGCGACACCTTTGAAGCCGCCGCCACTTGGTATGTGCAATTTCAGTCTCAAGCTCCCACACCCGCCGAACACCATGCCTGGCAGCAATGGTTGAGCCGCGACCCTTCCCATCTGGCCGCTTGGAACCAGCTCGAACAACTGCAACGTAGTCTGGGCGGGTTACCTCAGGACGTCACTCGGCGTGCGCTGTCGACGACTCAACAACGCCGGCAAGTACTTAAATGGATGCTGGTGCTTGGCGGTGGGGGCTATCTCGGTTGGAATCTTCAGCAACACAGTGGCGTGGGAACGTTGTTGGCCGACTACCGCACGCCGATTGGCAAACATCAACGTATCCAGTTGGCCGACGGCACCCGAATCGAGCTCAACACTCGCTCAGCAATCGATGTGATATTCGACGAACGGCAGCGGCTTATTCGTCTGCGCGAGGGTGAGGTACTTATCCACACCGGCAGGTTGGCGGCGCAGCTACCCTTCTATGTTGAAACCCGCCAAGGTCGGGTTCAGGCATTGGGCACCCGCTTTACCGTACGTCAGTTGGCCGATTCCACTCGCGTTGGAGTGTTGGAGGATCGCGTACAGGTGTCACCCGTAGACAATCCCTCCTCTGGTCAACTCCTTAAGGCGGGGCAGAGCGCCGACTTTGATCGGCTTAATGTCGGCCCGATCCATCCCTTCACCGCAACTCAGGCCGCCTGGGTCGACGGCCAATTAATCGTGCTGGATGCGCGGCTTGGCGATGTAATCGACGAGTTGTCACGCTATCGGTCCGGTGTCCTGCAATGCGATGCCATCTCTGCCCGTCTGCGCGTATCCGGGACGTTCCGTCTGGACGCCACCGATGCAGTACTGACCAACCTGCAAGCCACCTTGCCTATCCAGGTGAAATATTTCACCCGCTATTGGGTTTCGATAACGCCAATCGGTTGATCAAAAATAATTCACCAGGAGGGTTACCTTTTTTTCACTTGGCGCGGCCCTAAAGGTAATTACGACAATACCTTCAGGGTTTATCCGCCAATGCGCCTCCCCATCCAGCTACGCCAGCGACTTTCCTGCCATGGCATGACCTATGGTCTGCTGATTGCCACTGCCACCGCAGCCAGTACCCTGTTTGCCACCGGCGTCTTGGCCGCCAGTATGGTGCAGCATTACGCCGTTGCGGCCGGTCCGCTGGACAGGGCATTAAGCCAATTTGCGGCCAGCGCGAATGTGATCTTGTCTTTTTCGCCGGAGCAGACCGCACGGCTGACGACACCTGGGCTCGAGGGCGACTACTCGATTGATCAGGGGTTCGCTTTGCTGCTGCAAAGCACTGGGTTGTCGGCGGTCGCCCAAGCTCCTGGCAGCTACGTATTGCAGGTCGCTCCCGCAGACCAACTCACGCTTGCGCCGACGACGGTGAGTACTTATCAACAGGATGGGTTCAACCGGGATATCGCTGGGGATGTGGGCTACAAGGCGCAGAACAGTCGGATCGGTACCAAAACCAGTACGCCCTTGTCGGAAACACCGCGTTCAGTCTCGGTTGTCACCGGTCAGCGCATCAAGGATCAGAAGGCGCAAAGCCTGACGGAAGTGTTGGGGTACGT
Source organism: Pseudomonas sp. S4_EA_1b (assembly GCF_016307435.1). Lineage (NCBI taxonomy): Bacteria > Pseudomonadati > Pseudomonadota > Gammaproteobacteria > Pseudomonadales > Pseudomonadaceae > Pseudomonas > Pseudomonas sp. S4_EA_1b. The sequence continues at coordinate 24,916 of NZ_JAEILC010000004.1, forward strand.
GCCGGGCATCTTCGCGCCACCCTTTGCCGCCGGCGACAGTCTGGCAGGCGACCTGTTTTTCATCCGCGGTTTCAACGCCACTGACTACGGCTACGGTCTGCTGCGAGATGGCCTACGCGTGCAAGGCAATCGATACGACACCACCAGCGAGCCTTACGGCCTAGAGCGCGTTGAAGTTTTCCGCGGTCCCTCCTCCCTGCTCTATGGCGAAAACGCGCCGGGCGGCCTGGTGAATCTGGTGAGCAAACATCCGACGGCCACGCCCCAAGGTGAGGTGCAACTGGGGTATGGCTCCAATAATCGCCGCCAGTTGGGTGTGGATATCTCGGGCCCGCTCAACGGTAATGACAACGTCCTCGGCAGGCTGGTGATGCTGGGGCGAAAATCCGATACGCAAACCGACCATGTACCGGATGACCGGCTCTATCTTGCGCCGTCCTTGACGCTCAACTTCGACGATTACAACACCCTGACCCTGCTGGCCAATTACCAGAAGGATCACACCAACCTGGAACTCGGCCTTCCGGCTGCGGGAACTCTGCTTACCAACCCTAACGGCAAGTTATCCAAACACACGATGCTGGGTAACCCGGACTGGAACACCTTCGAACGTGAAGCCTGGAGCACTGGCTACGAATTCAGTCACAGCTTTAACGACGACTGGCAGTTCAGGCAGAACTCCCGTTACATGCAGTCGCGCATCAACCGCCATGAAACCTGGCCCAGCGCCCTGAACAATCGCGGCTTTGGCACGCAACTGAACATGACCGCCTACGATCGCTATAACAAATCAATGGTTTACTCCCTGGATAACCAACTGGAGGGCAAATTCCGACTCGGCGATTTGGAAAATACCGTGCTGTTGGGCGCCAGCTACGACCGTACCTCGTTCAACCAAGATTGGGACGCAGGGTTTGCGGGGACCATTAATGTGTATAACCCCGTGTACCTGCGCGATCCACTAACCCCCATCGCGGTACAAAACACCCTGCTTGAGCAACAAATGAAAGGGGTTTATGCACAGGTACAGAGCAAATACGAGCACTGGTTGTTCTTACTCGGCGGTCGTCAGGACTGGGTGGACAGCGAATTCCGCGACAAGGTGAACAAGGCCAGCAACACCCAGGCGGAAGACCGCAAATTCACCTATCAGGGCGGAGTCATGTACCAGTTCGACAACGGCCTGACGCCGTATGTCAGCTATTCCACCGCGTTCGTCCCTGTACAGCAGATCTCCAACGCTGGCTCACCGTTGAAACCGATCACCAGCAGCCAATACGAAGTGGGCGTTAAATACGAACCGCTCGGCTGGGACACGGCGATGACGCTGTCGGTGTATGACCTGCGTAAACAGGACGACACCTACCTCGACGCCACCACCAACAGCTATCGGCAGGTAGGTGAAAGTCGCGCCAAAGGTGTGGAAGTGGAGGTCAACAGTAACCTCACGCAGAATCTCAATGTGACGGCAGCCTATACCTACACCGATGCGCGTATTACCAAGGATTCGGCCACGTCTTTGGTCGAAGGGCATCAGATGACGGGCGTCCCGCGCAACCAGGCTTCCGTGTGGAGCAAGTATCGCTTCCTCGACGGTCAGCTTAAGGGGCTCTCCCTAGCTGGGGGTGTTCGCTATTTCTACAGTACTTTTTCCTACACCGCGCCGACGTTGTACGGCAAATTGGACGCAGGAAGCGTCACATTGGTGGATGCCGCGGTTGGTTACCAGATTGATAAACACTGGTCTGTGGATCTGAATGCGAAAAACCTGTTCGACAAGGAATATGTGTCCGGTTGCAACGATGCGGGGCGTTGCTACTGGGGTGACAGCCGTACCTTGCTCGGTACGGTGTCTTACAACTGGTGACCAGGTCGTGGATAACCGGTTATTTGCCGATGCAGAAGCTGGAGAAGATCCGCCCAAGTAACTCATCGGAGCTGAAGGCGCCGGTGATTTCCCCCAAAAGCTGCTGAGCCTGTCTCAAGTCTTCGGCCAGCAGCTCCCCTGCTCCTGCCAAGGTCAATTGTGCGCGTCCGTGCTCCAGGGCCGCGCTGGCCTGACGCAGCGCTTCAAGGTGCCGACGGCGAGCGCTGAAGCTGCTTTCCGAGGTCTGTTCGTAGCCCATGCAGGCTTTGAGGTGATCGCGCAGCAGCTCCAAGCCTTCCCCTGCCGATTTGGCGCTCAGACTGAGGGTGACATGGCCATCTTCGCTGGTTTGCAGAGCGATCGCTTCTCCCGTCAAGTCGGCTTTGTTACGGATCAACGTGACCTTGGCCGGATCCGGCCGCTGCTCCAGAAACTCCGGCCATAGGGCAAAAGGATCCACAGCCTCCGGTGCCGTGGCGTCCACGACCAAAAGTACGCGATCAGCTTCACCGATGGCCTTGAGTGCTCGCTCAACGCCAATTTTTTCGACCTGGTCATCGGTATCACGCAAACCAGCCGTATCGACGACGTGCAACGGCATGCCATCGATGTGGATATGTTCGCGCAGGATATCTCGGGTCGTGCCGGCGATCTCAGTCACGATGGCCGCTTCCCGACCTGCCAACGCGTTGAGCAGGCTGGATTTACCGGCGTTGGGACGACCGGCGATCACCACCGTCATGCCGTCACGTAGCAATGCCCCCTGACCCGCCTCACGCAGAACTGTGGATAACTCGTCGCGGACTTTGTCCAGCATCGCCAACACGTGGCCATCGGCAAGAAAATCGATTTCTTCCTCCGGGAAATCAATCGCCGCCTCAACGTAGATACGCAGACCGATCAACTGTTCCGTGAGGTTATGCACACGCAAAGAAAATGCGCCTTGAAGCGAGCGCAGCGCATTGCGCGCCGCCTGTGCAGAACTGGCCTCAATCAAATCCGCGATAGCTTCGGCCTGGGCCAGGTCCAACTTGTCATTCAAGAACGCTCGCTCGCTGAATTCCCCTGGCCGAGCCAGACGGCAACCCAATTGCAGACAGCGCTGCAGCAGCATATCCAACACAACCGGGCCGCCGTGTCCCTGCAGTTCCAGAACGTCTTCACCGGTGAATGAATTTGGGCCAGGAAAATACAGCGCCAGTCCTTCGTCCAACACCTCGTTCTCGGCATCCAGGAACGGGCCGTAATGCGCGTATCGGGGCTTCAGGTCTCGCCCGCTGATGGCCTTGGCGGCTACGCCAGCAAGCGGCCCGGAAATACGAACGATACCGACACCACCACGACCTTGAGCGGTAGCGACAGCAGCGATGGTTTCACGAGGAGCGCTCATCAACAGGTTCCAGAACAAATGTGACGGAAAGCAAAACGCCCCACTAGGGGGCGTCTTGAGTGGTTATCCACAGAGTAATTACGCCGCGGCTTTTTGGGTAGCCGCTTCGATTTTACGTGTGATGTACCACTGTTGAGTAATCGACAACACGTTGTTGACCACCCAGTACAGCACCAGACCCGCCGGGAACCACAGGAAGAAGAAGGTGAAGATGATCGGCATCATTTTCATCACCTTGGCCTGCATCGGATCCGGAGGCGTTGGGTTCAGACGCTGCTGGATAAACATGGTCGCGCCCATGATGATCGGCAGGATAAAGAACGGGTCTTTGATCGACAGGTCAGTTATCCACAGCATGAACGGCGCCTGACGCATTTCCACGCTTTCCAGGAGTACCCAGTACAGCGATAGGAATACCGGCATCTGTACGAGAATCGGCAAGCATCCACCCAGCGGGTTGATCTTTTCTTTCTTGTACAGCTCCATCATGGCCTGCGACATTTTCTGCCGGTCATCACCATGTTGCTCTTTCAATGCAGCCAGCTTCGGCGCCACGGCACGCATGCGCGCCATCGACTTGTAGCTGGCGGCCGACAGAGGGAAGAAAATGCCCTTGATCAGCATGGTCAGGAAGATGATCGACCAGCCCCAGTTACCGACGATGCTGTGGATATGTTGCAACAACCAGAAAATCGGTTGGGCAATGAACCACAGAATGCCGTAGTCCACAGTCAATTCCAGGCCTGGGGACAACTCTTTGAGCACAGCCTGGCTTTTCGGGCCGGCATACAGAGTCGCGCTGGTTTCGCCAGTGGCACCTGGCGCGACGGTCAACGACGGGCCGGTGTAGCCAATGATGTAGTTACCCTTGGAGTCCTTGCGTGCCAGAACCACGTTATTCTGGCCTGGCTGTGGAATCCACGCGGTCACGAAATAGTGCTGCAACCAGGCAACCCAACCGCCGTTCACGTTGTAGGTGATGGCTGGCTTGGTTTTGTCTTCGCTCACCTTGTCCATGTCTTTCATGGACACTTTTTTGTACGGTTCCGAACTTGTCCACAGGGCGGCGCCCAGGTAAGTCGCGGTGCCCGTTGCTGTACTGGACGAAGGATCGGAGCTGGCGTCGCGCTTGAGTTGCGCGAACATGGCGCCGTTCCAAGGCTGAGCGCTTTGGTTGTCGATCAGGTAGGTGACAACGATGTCGTACAGACCACGCTTGAGCGTGAACCGCTTGATGTAGTTGACGCCATCCTTGCTGAACTTCAGGTCTACGACCAATTGGTCCTGACCGTCAGCCAGTTGATAACTTTTCTTCTCCGAAGAGAAAACCGGACGACCGGCTTGGCTTGCATCGGGACCGTTGGTACCGATCAGACCGCTTTGAGCCTGGTAAATACGCTCGCCACCGTTATCGAACAGCTGGAAAGGGATTTCCGGATGGTCTTGGCGGCGTGGATACAGCGGCAGGGTCAGCTTGGCTACGTCACCACCTTGTGGGTCGACTGCCAGGTCCAACACATCCGTTTTGATCTGGATGAGGTCGGTGCTTGCTGCAACTGGAACTTCGGCGGGCGCTTTGGCTTCGCCTGCTGCGCGTGGAATGTCATCACTGGCGGCAGCGTTAGTGCCACTTGCCGTGTCGGGAAGTCCCGCAGGTGCAGTGTTGACGGCAACATTCTGAGTCGGCAGGGCAGCTTGGCCATAGTCTTGGTTCCACTTAAGAACCATAACGTAGGACACGATTGCCAGGGCGACGATCAGGATCGTGCGTTTAATATCCATGATTACTCGGCCATCGAAGAAGAACGGGAGGTGGGGACAGGTGGAACCGGGTCATAACCACCGGGATTCCACGGATGACAGCGACCTAAACGACGAAAGGTCAGCCAGCCACCGCGCAGAAGACCATGATTTTCTATGGCCTCTAACGCGTAGCAGGAACAACTGGGGTAGAAACGACAGTGATTGGCCATCAGAGGACTAATGGCGTAGCGGTAAAACTGGATCGGAACGAGGGCCAGTTTACGCATCGTTGCTGTCTACCCCTACAGTTTCGGGGCTGGCTGGAGGTGCTGGCTTGTGGGTACGCGCCAAACGTTTCCAGAGCTTGCCGAAATGCTGAATCAATTCGGGGTTTTCTACATCCCCCAAGCCTTTACGCGCGACGATAACAATATCCCAACCAACCAGGGTGTCCTGGTGGAGGCGAAACGATTCGCGCATCAGACGCTTGAGGCGATTGCGCTCAACGGAGAGCTTTACGCTCTTTTTGCCGATCACCAACCCGAGACGGGGGTGATCCAGATCGTTGTTACGCGCAAGGAGCAGGAGATTTTTCCCCGGAACCTTGCCGGTGGGGGAGTCAAAGACTGCCTTGAAATGCCGGGGAGTTAGCAGACGCTTTTCCCGACTGAAGTCCTGACTCACCACCAGTGCCGGATTATCAAACTGCCAGACGCGCACGACCTTTGGCGCGGCGACGCGACAGGACGGCACGACCGTTCTTGGTAGCCATGCGGGCACGGAAGCCGTGGGTACGGGCGCGTTTGATGGTGCTGGGTTGGAAAGTACGTTTCATGGCGTTGTTACCTGGTTCGTCACAACGGGCCGGAATGGCCCCCGTTTTAAGAGACCGGCGATTCTAGAGAAAGCAAGCCTCTAGGTCAATTTCCAACCAGCTATTCCTTTAATTAGATCTGAATACGGTAGCGTCGCTGTTTTCACCGTTCAGACACTCATCAGCACGAACCTAGATATAGAAATAAAGAAGGAAGTTATTTAAAGCTTTTCTGTAAAGCTTATAAAAGCTATGCAGTCCATCCTCTGTGGATAACTGCCTCAAGCCCTTATTCCACTTGATGTACAGAGAATGACAACACAGGGGAGAAACGGTGTTCTGCCTGTGCTGCGCTATCGGATAAGCTGTGGGTGGAATGGCATGTTATCCACAGGTCAGTTACCCACAGACTTTCGGACCTACTTGTGCAACGAGCTCAGGTACGCTTATCCACAGAGCTTATGCACAGACCATCGGTCGGCTTTTTCAAGGTTAAGGCATTGATTTTGGCTGGGGTGTCAGCAAGCTACATGTGGATAAGTGGACAGCTGATCGCTACAATGGCGGCTGTTTTTGCCTCACCGGCTTTCAACTTAGGGGATATCCGTGTCAGTGGAACTTTGGCAGCAGTGCGTGGAGCTTTTGCGCGATGAGCTGCCTGCCCAGCAATTCAACACCTGGATCCGTCCGCTACAGGTCGAAGCCGAAGGCGACGAGTTGCGTGTCTACGCGCCCAATCGGTTTGTGCTCGACTGGGTCAACGAGAAGTACCTGAGCCGTGTTCTCGAATTGCTCGACGAACATGGCAATGGTCTCGCACCAGTGCTCTCCTTATTAATAGGCAGCAAACGTAGCTCCGCGCCTCGCGCTGCACCTAATGCACCGCTGGCGGCTGCGGCGTCTCAAGCTCAGGCGGCGACCGCACCGGCTGCCCCGGCGCCTTCCGCTGCGCCGACGCCCTCCAAATCTTCAACGCAAAAAAATGCGCCGGAGCATGAAGAGCCGTCCCGCGATAGCTTCGACCCGATGGCAGGAGCCAGTTCCCAACAGGCCCCTGTTCGTGCCGAGCAGCGCACTGTGCAGGTCGAAGGTGCGCTCAAGCACACCAGTTACCTGAACCGCACATTCACCTTTGAAAACTTCGTCGAAGGTAAATCCAACCAGCTGGCGCGCGCCGCTGCCTGGCAGGTCGCCGACAACCCCAAGCATGGTTACAACCCGCTCTTCCTTTATGGTGGCGTCGGCTTGGGTAAGACCCACTTGATGCACGCTGTGGGTAACCATCTATTAAAGAAGAATCCGAATGCCAAGGTCGTATACCTGCACTCGGAGCGCTTCGTGGCTGATATGGTCAAGGCCTTGCAGCTCAACGCTATCAACGAATTCAAGCGTTTTTACCGCTCTGTTGATGCCTTGCTGATCGATGACATTCAATTCTTCGCCCGCAAGGAACGTTCCCAGGAAGAGTTTTTCCACACGTTCAACGCTCTGCTCGAAGGCGGCCAGCAGGTTATTCTGACCAGCGACCGTTATCCGAAGGAAATCGAAGGTCTGGAAGAACGCTTGAAGTCCCGCTTCGGCTGGGGCTTGACGGTTGCTGTAGAGCCGCCGGAGCTTGAAACCCGCGTCGCGATCCTGATGAAAAAGGCCGACCAGGCCAAGGTCGAGCTTCCCCACGATGCGGCGTTCTTTATCGCCCAACGCATCCGCTCCAACGTGCGGGAGCTGGAAGGTGCACTCAAACGGGTAATTGCCCACTCGCATTTTATGGGCCGCGATATCACGATTGAGCTGATTCGCGAATCTCTGAAAGACCTGCTGGCTCTGCAAGACAAGCTGGTGAGTGTGGATAACATCCAGCGCACTGTGGCCGAGTACTACAAGATCAAGATTTCCGACCTGCTGTCCAAGCGTCGTTCGCGCTCGGTGGCGCGTCCGCGTCAGGTGGCCATGGCCCTTTCCAAGGAATTGACCAACCATAGCCTGCCGGAAATCGGTGATGTATTTGGTGGTCGCGACCACACCACGGTCTTGCACGCGTGCCGCAAGATCAACGAACTTAAGGAATCCGACGCGGATATTCGCGAGGACTACAAGAACCTGCTGCGTACACTGACTACGTGATGACACCAGCGCAGCTTATTAAGGCAAGGGACTAGACCATGCATTTCACCATTCAACGCGAAGCCCTGTTGAAACCCCTGCAACTGGTCGCAGGCGTCGTCGAGCGCCGTCAGACCTTGCCGGTACTCTCTAACGTATTGCTGGTGGTCGAAGGCCAGCAATTGTCCTTGACCGGCACCGACCTGGAAGTCGAGTTGGTGGGCCGTGTGCAGTTGGAAGAGCCTGCTGAACCGGGCGAGATCACCGTACCGGCGCGCAAGTTGATGGATATCTGCAAAAGCCTGCCGAACGATGCGCTGATCGACATCAAGGTTGATGAACAGAAGCTGGTGGTAAAAGCTGGCCGTAGCCGTTTCACCCTGTCCACGCTGCCGGCCAATGATTTCCCGACCGTCGAAGAGGGTCCCGGCTCGCTGACGTGCAGCCTGGAACAGAGCAGACTGCGCCGTTTGATCGAACGCACCAGCTTCGCCATGGCCCAGCAGGATGTGCGGTATTACCTAAATGGCATGTTGCTGGAGGTATCCGAAGGCGTCATCCGCGCGGTCGCTACCGACGGTCACCGCTTGGCGATGTGCTCGATGCGCGCCGATATCGGTCAGCCCGATCGTCATCAAGTCATCGTGCCACGCAAAGGTATTCTTGAACTGGCACGCCTGCTCACTGAGCCGGACGGCAATGTGAGCATCGTTTTGGGCCAGCATCACATCCGCGCCACTACGGGCGAATTCACGTTCACCTCCAAGTTGGTTGATGGCAAGTTCCCGGATTACGAGCGTGTATTGCCTAAAGGTGGCGACAAGCTGGTGATCGGCGATCGCCAGGCGCTGCGCGAAGCGTTCAGTCGTACTGCCATTCTGTCCAACGAAAAGTACCGTGGTATCCGTCTGCAATTGGCCAATGGTCAGCTGAAGATCCAGGCTAACAACCCAGAACAGGAAGAAGCGGAAGAAGAAGTGGGCGTCGACTACAACGGCGGCTCGCTGGAAATCGGCTTCAACGTGAGCTACCTCTTGGACGTGCTGGGTGTGATGACCACCGAACAGGTTCGCCTGATTCTGTCGGACTCCAACAGCAGCGCGCTGGTGCAGGAATCCGATAACGACGACTCGGCTTACGTTGTCATGCCGATGCGCCTGTAACCATGCTCAGCAGAAGCTAGATGTCCCTCAGTCGCGTCTCGGTCACCGCGGTGCGCAATCTGCACCCGGTGACCTTCTCCCCCTCCCCCCGCATCAATATCCTCCACGGCGCCAATGGCAGTGGCAAAACCAGTGTGCTGGAAGCCATTCATTTGTTGGGGCTCGCGCGTTCTTTTCGCAGTGCTCGTCTTTTACCGGTTATTCAATACGAACAGTTGGCTTGCACCGTGTTTGGCCAGGTCGAACTGGCTGAGGGTGGGCACAGCAGTTTGGGAATATCCCGTGATCGCGGGGGAGAGTTTCAGATCCGTATAGATGGGCAAAATGCTCGTAGCGCGGCTCAGTTGGCCGAAATTCTGCCGCTGCAGCTGATCAATCCGGATAGCTTCCGGCTACTGGAAGGTGCGCCAAAAATACGCAGGCAATTCCTCGATTGGGGAGTGTTCCACGTGGAACCGCGATTTATGGCCACATGGCAGCGCCTGCAGAAGGCCCTGCGGCAGCGGAACTCGTGGCTGCGGCATGGTACACTTGACGCCGCTTCGCAAGCGGCCTGGGACCGTGAACTGTGCCTGGCCAGCGACGAAATAGATGAATACCGCCGTGCCTACATCAAAGCCTTGAAACCAGTCTTTGAACAGACCTTGAGAGAGTTACTGGATCTCGAAGGGCTGACGCTGAGCTACTACCGTGGTTGGGACAAAGAGCGTGAACTCAGTGCAGTTCTCGCCACGTCCCTGCAGCGGGACCAGCAGATTGGTCACACCCAGGCCGGCCCTCAACGGGCTGATTTGCGTCTTAGATTAGGCGCTCATAATGCCGCGGACATCTTGTCCCGCGGTCAGCAAAAGTTGGTGGTGTGCGCTTTGCGTATCGCCCAGGGCCACTTGGTGAGCCAGGCCCGGCGCGGTCAGTGTATTTATCTGGTGGATGACCTGCCGTCCGAACTTGACGAGCAACATCGCCGCTCGTTATGCCGCTTGTTGGAAGACTTACGCTGCCAAGTGTTTATCACTTGTGTAGACCACGAATTATTGAGGGAAGGCTGGCAGACGGAAACGCCAGTCGCTTTGTTCCACGTGGAACAAGGCCGTATCACCCAGACCCACGACCATCGGGAGTGAAGGCATGAGCGAAGAAAACACGTACGACTCGACCAGCATTAAAGTGCTGAAAGGTTTGGATGCCGTACGCAAACGTCCCGGTATGTACATTGGCGACACTGATGACGGTAGCGGTCTGCACCACATGGTGTTCGAGGTGGTCGACAACTCCATCGACGAAGCTCTGGCCGGTCACTGCGACGACATCAGCATCATCATCCATCCGGATGAGTCCATCACCGTGCGCGATAACGGTCGTGGCATCCCGGTGGATGTGCATAAAGAAGAAGGCGTATCTGCGGCAGAGGTCATCATGACCGTGCTCCACGCCGGCGGCAAATTCGACGACAACTCCTATAAAGTATCCGGCGGATTGCACGGCGTAGGTGTTTCGGTAGTGAACGCTTTGTCTGAAGAGCTGATCCTGACCGTACGTCGTAGCGGCAAGATCTGGGAGCAGACCTATGTGCACGGTGTGCCTCAAGCGCCTATGGCCATTGTGGGAGACAGCGAAACCACGGGCACCCAGATTCACTTCAAGGCTTCCAGCGAGACCTTCAAGAATATTCATTTCAGCTGGGACATTCTGGCCAAACGCATCCGTGAACTGTCTTTCCTTAACTCCGGTGTAGGTATCGTCCTCAAAGACGAGCGCAGCGGTAAGGAAGAACTGTTCAAGTACGAAGGCGGTTTGCGTGCGTTCGTTGAGTACCTGAACACCAACAAGACGCCGGTCAACCAGGTGTTCCACTTCAACATCCAGCGTGAAGACGGCATCGGCGTGGAAATCGCCCTGCAATGGAACGACAGCTTCAACGAGAACCTGTTGTGCTTCACCAACAACATTCCGCAGCGCGACGGGGGTACTCACCTTGTGGGTTTCCGTTCGGCGCTGACGCGTAACCTTAATACCTACATCGAAGCCGAAGGCTTGGCCAAGAAGCATAAAGTCGCCACTACGGGTGACGATGCACGCGAAGGTCTGACGGCGATCATCTCGGTAAAAGTACCGGACCCTAAGTTCAGCTCCCAGACCAAAGACAAGCTGGTGTCTTCTGAAGTGAAGACCGCTGTGGAACAGGAGATGGGTAAATACTTCTCCGACTTCCTGCTGGAGAACCCGAACGAAGCCAAGCTGGTTGTCGGCAAGATGATCGATGCCGCTCGCGCGCGTGAAGCGGCGCGTAAGGCTCGTGAGATGACCCGTCGTAAAGGCGCGCTGGATATTGCCGGCCTGCCGGGCAAATTGGCGGACTGCCAAGAGAAAGACCCTGCCCTCTCCGAACTGTACCTGGTGGAAGGTGACTCTGCTGGCGGTTCCGCCAAGCAGGGTCGTAACCGCCGTACCCAAGCCATCCTGCCGTTGAAAGGTAAGATCCTCAACGTTGAGAAGGCGCGCTTCGACAAGATGATTTCCTCTCAGGAAGTCGGCACCTTGATCACGGCGTTGGGCTGCGGTATTGGCCGCGAAGAGTACAACATCGACAAATTGCGTTATCACAACATCATCATCATGACCGATGCTGACGTCGACGGTTCGCACATTCGTACCCTTCTGCTGACGTTCTTCTTCCGTCAATTGCCAGAGCTGATCGAGCGTGGCTACATCTACATCGCTCAGCCACCGTTGTACAAAGTGAAAAAAGGCAAGCAAGAGCAATACATCAAAGACGACGACGCCATGGAAGAATACATGACGCAGTCGGCCCTGGAAGATGCCAGCCTGCACTTGAATGACGAAGCGCCAGGCATTTCCGGTGAAGCGTTGGAGCGCCTGGTTAACGACTTCCGAATGGTGATGAAGACCCTCAAGCGCCTGTCGCGCCTGTACCCGCAGGAGTTGACCGAGCACTTCATCTACTTGCCGGCCGTTAGCCTGGAACAGTTGAGCGACCACGCAGCAATGCAAGATTGGCTGGCTCAGTATGAAGTGCGTCTGCGCACCGTTGAGAAATCCGGCCTGGTCTACAAGGCCAGCCTGCGTGAAGACCGTGAGCGTAATGTCTGGCTGCCAGAGGTCGAGCTGATCTCCCACGGCCTGTCGAACTACGTTACTTTCAACCGCGACTTCTTCGGCAGCAATGATTACAAGACCGTGGTGACCCTGGGCGCACAACTAAGCACCCTGCTCGACGACGGTGCTTACATCCAGCGTGGCGAGCGTAAGAAACAGGTTAAGGAATTCAAAGAAGCCCTTGACTGGCTGATGGCCGAAAGCACCAAGCGCCACACCATTCAGCGATACAAAGGTCTGGGCGAAATGAACCCCGATCAATTGTGGGAAACCACCATGGATCCAAGCCAGCGTCGTATGCTGCGCGTGACCATCGAAGACGCGATTGGCGCGGATCAGATCTTCAACACCCTCATGGGTGATGCGGTCGAACCTCGTCGTGACTTCATCGAAAGCAACGCCTTGGCAGTTTCTAACTTGGATTTCTAAGTTCGATTAACGCGCCAAAAACAAGAAAGGCCAACGCTCTGCGTTGGCCTTTTTTATGTGCGCCCAGC